>NZ_JBEXCY010000010.1:130881-137899 GCF_040605515.1 Dactylosporangium sp. NPDC005572
CTCGGGCCGGGCCGGGCTGGCGGGCTGCCGTGCCGGGCTGGGCTCGTTGGCTTCTCTGGCCGCAGGTTGGGGCAGCGGGCGGTTGCCGGTCGGTGCGCGTCCACGGCCTGATGGCGTGCTCTTCGGCGTCCCAGGGCCTGTTTCTGAGCCCGGGCTGCGGCGCGCCCTGATTCCGCCTGGTGCCACCCCGCGAAAGCCCGGTTGCAGCACCGATAGCCGGACTTCCGCGGGCGACGCCAGACCAAATCTGGACTCCGCTTCGCTCCGACCCCAGTTATGAAACAGGTCCTGGGCGTGGCTGGGGCACCGCTCTGGATGATCGCGAAGAGTTGTTGCCGTCGTCGACCGTGAACACGAAGACTTTTGGCACCCCTGGCGATAACAACTCTTCAGGATCATGGTCCATCAGGCCGTGGCGCAGCCCGTGGAGTGGCCCTGGCGACAACAACTCTTCGTGGTCATGAGCGACGTGGGCGGCCGGCCGCAGCCGGGGTCAGGAGCTTGCGAGTTGTCAGGACGGTGGGAAGGCCACCGCGAAGCAGGCGTCCACCAGCGCGTTGAGGTCCGCGTCGCGTGGCTGCTGGACCCAGTGGATCAGTGCCGTGTCGTACGCGGCGAAGGCCACCGCCACCACGACCGGGGCGGTCAGCTCCGTCGACGTGGCCGGGGGCATGCGGGTCGAGAGGTCCTTCGCCAGCGCCGCCTTCCACTCGACCTGGCGTTCCAGGTAGCGGGCCAGCAGCGCCGGGGTGTTCACCATGATCTCGGTCAAGCGGCGGGACTTCTCCGGGTGCTCCCAGAGCGTGTCCGTGAAGACGCGCAGCGCGTTCTGGACCGCCTCCGCCGGGGGTTCCGACGGTGGGCGCGACGACAGGGCCGCGCTCAGTTTGCGGCCCAGGTCGCTCAGGAACTCGATGATGACGTCTTCCTTCGAGCTGAAGTAGCGGAAGAACGTCCGCCGCGACACCCCCGCCGCGGCCGCCATCTGGTCGATCGTCGTCTCCTCGAAGCCCTGGAAGGCGAGGAGTTTCAGCGCGGCCTCGGTCAGCTCGTCCCGGACGAGCTGGCGCTTGCGTTCCACGAGGCTCACCCGCGCATTCTACGCCCCCCAACGCAAAACTTGGCACAAAAGGGCAGCGTTGACACTGAGTGCCACGCGAGGCATGCTGGGACGCATGAGATGGACGAGTGAGCAGATCGCGGATCAGCGGGGCAGGACGTTTCTCGTCACCGGGGCCAGCAGCGGGCTCGGGCTGGTGACCGCCAGGACGCTGGCGAGCAAGGGCGCGCACGTCATCATGGCCGTGCGTGACCTCGACAAGGGTCGCAAGGCCGGCGTCGACGGCGAGCTCAAGCGCGTCGACCTCGCCGACCTCGACAGCGTGCGCGCGCTCGCCGACGACCTCCAGGGCCGGACCATCGACGTCCTCATCAACAACGCCGGCGTCATGATGCCGCCGCGCCGGCGCAGCGCCCAGGGGCACGAGCTGCAGTTCGCCGCCAACCACCTCGGCCACTTCGCCCTGACGCTGCTGCTGCTCGACCGCATCACCGACCGCGTCGTGACCGTGAGCTCGACGCGGCACCGGACCGGGCGCATCCACTACGACAACCTCGACGGCGCCAAGGGCTACTCGCCGATGGGCTTCTACTCGCAGTCGAAGTTCGCCAATGTCCTCTTCGGCCTGGAGCTGCACCGGCGACTGCAGGCCGCCGGCGACCCGCGCAAGAGCATCCTCGCCCACCCCGGCTGGTCGAACACCAACCTCCAGACGGCGGTGACGTCCGGCCCGACGAAGATCGCCATGCGGATCGCCAACACGCTGTTCGCCCAGCCGATGGAGCGGGGCGCGCTCGACCAGCTGTACGCCGCGACCGACCCGCGGGTCGAGAGCGGCCAGTTCATCGGGCCCGACGGGCCGGGCGAGCACCGCGGCTGGCCAACCGTCGTCCAGCCCGTCGAGCCGGCCCGGGACGAGCACGACGCGCGGCGGCTCTGGGACCTCTCCGAGCGCCTCACGGGTGTGCAACTTTCAAGCGCTGACCTGCGCCGACAGCGCCGATAGAGCGCTCTCCTTCAAAATCAAGAAGCGGCGGCGGTTCAATCCAGCAACTGCCGAGAAGGAGACCGCCGCCGATGAAAAGACGCCTACTCAGCGCCGCCATAGCGGCCGTAACATTGATCACCCTCAACGTTGCCGTGCAGCAGCCGGCCCAGGCCGCGCCCACGTTCAACTACGCCGAGGCGCTGCAGAAGTCGATCTGGTTCTATGAGGCCCAGCAGTCCGGGCCGAAGCCGTCGTGGAGCCGCGTCGGCTGGCGCGGCGACTCGGCCATGAAGGACGGCCAGGACGTCGGGCTCGACCTCACCGGCGGCTGGTTCGACGCCGGCGACCACGTGAAGTTCGGCTTCCCGATGGCGTTCACGACGACGATGCTCGCCTGGGGCGCCGTCGAGTACCGCGATGCCTACACCCGCAGCGGCCAGCTGCCGTCCCTCATCAACAACCTGCGCTTCGTCAACGACTACTTCATCAAGGCGCACCCCAGCGCCAACGTCCTCTACGGGCAGGTCGGCACCGGCGGCCCGGACCATGCCTGGTGGGGGCCGGCCGAGGTGATGCCGATGGCCCGCCCGGCGTACAAGATCGACGCCTCCTGCGGCGGCGCGGACCTGGCCGGCGAGACCGCCGCCGCCATGGCCGCGTCGTCGATCGTCATCCGGCCCACGGACGCGGCCTACGCCGACAAGCTGGTCACGCACGCCAAGCAGCTCTACACGTTCGCCGACACGGTGCGCCGCAAGTACAGCGAGTGCATCACCGACGCGTCGAGCTTCTACAACTCGTGGAGCGGCTTCAACGACGAGCTCGTCTGGGGCGCGATCTGGCTCTACCGGGCCACGAACGACGCCACCTACCTGGCCAAGGCGGAGGCCGGCTACGCCAACCTGGGCACCGAGCCGCAGTCGACCACCAAGTCCTACAAGTGGACGATCGCGTGGGACGACAAGTCTTATGGGTGTTATGTACTGCTGGCCAAACTGACCGGCAAGCAGCAGTACGTCGACGACGCGAACCGCTGGCTCGACTACTGGTCGGTCGGCGTCAACGGCCAGAAGGTGCCGACGTCGCCCGGCGGCCAGGCGGTCCTCGACAGCTGGGGATCGCTGCGGTACGCCGCCAACACCTCGTTCGTCGCGTTCGTCTACAGCGACTGGCTCACCGACGCCACCCGCAAGGCGCGGTACCACGACTTCGGCGTGCGGCAGATCAACTACATCCTCGGCGACAACCCCCGCAGCTCCAGCTACATGATCGGGTTCGGGGCCAACCCGCCGAAGAACCCGCACCACCGCACGGCCCACGGCTCCTGGACCGACCAGATCACCAACCCGGAGATCTCCCGGCACACGCTGTACGGGGCGCTCGTCGGCGGGCCGTCGTCGGCCAACGACGCCTACACGGACAGCCGCCAGGACTACGTCATGAACGAGGTCGCGACCGACTACAACGCCGGCCTGACCAGCGCGCTCGTGCGCATGTACAACGAGTTCGGCGGCACGCCGCCGGCCGGCTTCCCGGGCACCGAGACACCGGACGGGCCGGAGATGTACATCGAGTCGTCGCTGAACACCACCGGCACCGGCTTCACCGAGATCAAGGCGATGGTCTACAACAAGTCGGCGTGGCCGGCCCGGGCCCTGACCCAGGGCTCGTTCCGCTACTACTTCACGCTCGACGGCGCGACGACCATCAGCCAGATCACCCTGTCGAGCGCGTACAACCAGTGCGGCGCGCCGACCGGCCCGACGCTGGTCAGCGGCAGCACGTACTACGTGACCGTCAGCTGCGTGGGCCAGACGATCGCCCCGGCCGGCCAGTCCGCCTGGCGGCGCGAGGTGCAGTTCCGCATCGCGTCGTCCGGCACCTGGGACACCTCGAACGACTGGTCGTACCCGGCCGCGGCCGGCCCCAACTCGCACATGACGCTGTTCGACGGCGCGACCAAGGTGTGGGGCGACGCGCCCGGCACCGGCCCGGCCGACACGACGGCGCCGAGCGCGCCGGGCCGGCCGACGTTCACGAACGTCACCTCGACCGGCGCGACCGCGAGCTGGACCGCGTCGACCGACAACGTCGCCGTGCGCGACTACTCGGTCTACAACGGCACCGCGCTCGTCGGCACCACCTCGGCGACGTCGCTCGCGATCACCGGCCTGAGCCCGTCGACGGCCTACACGTTCACCGTGGTCGCCACAGACACGTCGGGCAACACGTCGGCCGCGTCGCCGGGCGGCAGCGTGACGACACAGGCCTCGACCGGGGACACCACGGCGCCCACCAGGCCCGGCATGCCCGCCGCGTCCGGGGTGACCTCGTCCAGCGTCGCGCTGAGCTGGGCCGCGTCGACCGACAACGTCGGCGTCACCGGGTACGACGTGCTTCGCCTGGGCGGCAGCGCCGGCCCGGTTGTGGTGGCCACGACGACAGGCACTACCGCGACCGTCACCGGGCTGACCGCTTCGACGGCGTACCAGTTCGCGGTCCGGGCCAAGGACGCTGCCGGGAACCTGTCGACCACGTCGGACCCGGTGTCGGTGACGACGAGCGGCGGCACGAGCGGGGCGTCCTGCACCGCCGTCTACCGGGTGACGAACCAGTGGGGCGACGGGTTCAACGGCGAGGTCACGGTCACGAACTCCGGTACCACGCCGATCAGTGGCTGGACGGTCACGTTCACCTTCCCGGGCAACCAGAAGGTGACGAACGGCTGGTCCGGCGTCTGGTCGCAGACCGGCGCGGCGGTCACGGTCGCGAACGCGGCGTGGAACGGCTCGCTGGCACCGGCCGGCTCGACGGCCGCCGGCTTCAACGGCAGCTACTCGGGCACGAACGCGGCGCCGGCCACGGTGACCTGCGCAGCCCGTTAGGACAAGGGGCGGAGGCGGTAGATCACGACCGCCTCCGCGCCGGGTCGGTGTCGGGCGGACGCCCCGTTGAACGCGATCGGTGGGCGTTATCTCACGCTTCGTGCCCGGCGTGGGCCGCTTCGGCGGCTCGGGCCTCGGCCAGGCGGCGCATCGCGTCCTTGCGGGCCGGCGACTCGATCCACTCCAGCGGGATCTGCCGCAGCAGGGTGCCCAGCACGCGGGCGTTGGCCGACGCGACCAGGCCGGTGGCGGCGAGGCCGGGCAGGCCGTAGAGCTTGCGGGCCCACGGCGGCAGCAGGCCGATGGCCAGCGCCGACACGCTGAACGACAGGCCGCGCACCGGCGTCAGGCCGAGCCCGTAGGGCAGCGGCGGCAGGGTGAGGAAGATGCCGGTCGCCGCCGAGTCGGCCGTGAGCTCGAGGCTGGGGCGCATGTCCTCGTAGTACAACCGGATCTCCTCGGCGCTCGAGGGCACCGTGGCGGGGTCGAGCCCGACCAGGGCGGCGGCGCGGGTCTGCTCGGTGAAGTAGCCGTCGACCTCGGCCGGGCTGAGCCGCAGCCCGCCGCGCAGGGCGGCGTCGAGGAACGACTCGACCTCGGTCACGTGCACCCAGCGCAGCAGCTCGGGGTCGTCGACCCGGAACAGCTCGCCCGTGCGCGGGTCGGTCGCGGTCATCCGGCGGTGCACGGCGCGGACCCGCCGGCCGGCCTTCTCGGCCTGCTCGGTGGTGCCGTAGATGACCGTGGTCACGTACTCCGACGTCCGCCGCAGCCGGCCCCAGGGGTCCTGCCGGTAGCGGCTGTTCTGCTCGACGCCGGCGACCGCCCGCGGGTGCAGGGCCTGGAGGTACAGGCTGCGCAGCCCGCCGACGGTGACGATCGGCTCCCGGTGCACGCGCCAGGTGATCGAGTCGGGGCCGAACAGCCCTACGTCGGTCACTGCTGGTCTTCGCTGCGTTTCTGCTGGCAGGCCGGGCACAGCCCCCAGAAGGTGACCTCGGCCTCGTCGAGCACGAACCCGTGCGCCTGCGACGGGGTCAGGCAGGGCGCCTCGCCGACCGTGCAGTCGACGTCGGCGATCTCCCCGCACCCCCGGCAGACGACGTGGTGGTGGTTGTCGCCGACCCGGGCCTCGAAGCGCGCCGGGCTGCCGGCCGGCTCGATCCGCCGGGCCAGCCCGGCCCTGGACAGGGCGCTCAGCACGTCATACACCGCCTGGGTCGAGACCGAGTCAAGCCGCTGGCGCACCTGGGCGGCGATCTGGTCGACGTCGAGATGCCCGCGTGCGGAGTCGAGGACCTCCAGCACGGCCAGCCGGGGCCGCGTCACACGCAGACCCCGGGCGCGCAGCAGATCTTCACCCGACACGCCCTCAATAACACCACGCAGCCTGGAACCGTTCAAATGTTTCCTGACTCTTTGAACCCGGGATCTTCAGCGTGTGTACTTCCCCGCGGGGGAGGTCCGTCTGTCGAGGAGGCTTCGTGTTCGATCGTGTGCAAGGTATTCCGGCCCACCCGCTCTTTATCCATGCGGCGGTGGTCCTGGTGCCGCTGCTCGGGCTGGTCGCGATCCTCTACGCGGTGTGGGCGGGCAGCCGCCGCCACGTCCGCTGGCCGTTGATCGCCCTGGCCATCGCCACTCCCGTCGCGGTCTTCGCCGCGAAGGAGTCCGGCGAGTCGTTCAGCAAGAGCCCGAACTTCCAGGCCGGGGAGATCCAGGAGAAGATCGAGCAGCACGAGGGCTTCGGCAACAACCTGTTCGTGGTGGTGCTGGTGCTGGCGGTGGTCGCGCTGGTGATGGCCTTCATGCTGGCCGTGACGCCGAAGTCGAAGTTCCTGATCAAGGCCCCGGCGGCGGCGCACTGGGTGATCGTGGTGCTGGGGGTGGCGCTGAGCCTGGCCGCGTTCTACTTCGTCTTCAAGGCGGGCGACACGGGCGCCAAGATGGTCTGGACCGGCTTCTAGCCGCTTTCGCCGGCTCCTGCTTCGACTGGCCGGGCCATGATCAAGGGAAACATCTGGTCGCTATGACAGCCAGATGTTTCCCTTGATCATGGCCCCGCCGCCGGCCGCGGCCGCGGCA
>NZ_JBEXCY010000011.1:0-1222 GCF_040605515.1 Dactylosporangium sp. NPDC005572
TCCGGATCGCGACCACCTCGTGCCGCATGGTGAGCCGCCCGAGGGAAGCCTCCCACAGGCGCCGGCGGCGCGGCGCGACGAGCGGCAGCGGCCCGGCCACTGGCAGCGCGGCCGGCCAGTCGTCGGTGTCGGTCGCGGAGGTGAGGCCGGCGTGCAGGCTGCCCTCGGCGACCGCCAGCTCCGGCTGGTCGACCGTCACCGGCGCGAACCCGAACGCCCGGTGCAGCGTGCT
Organism: Dactylosporangium sp. NPDC005572; assembly: GCF_040605515.1. Classification (NCBI taxonomy): domain Bacteria; kingdom Bacillati; phylum Actinomycetota; class Actinomycetes; order Micromonosporales; family Micromonosporaceae; genus Dactylosporangium; species Dactylosporangium sp. NPDC005572. Next base: position 233 of record NZ_JBEXCY010000011.1, read on the forward strand.
GGTCACCGCCGGCATCCGGCTCGCCCCGCCGACGAGGAGGATCGTGGTGGCGTCGACCCCGGCCACGTGCAGCGCGGCCCGGGTGGTGTCGACCGAGCGGGCGAGGACGGGTGCGGCCAGCCGGTCGAGCTCCTCCCGCCCGAGTGGTACCTCCAGATCGAGCAGCGGCACGTGCACGAGCGTGCTGGCGGCCCGCGTCAGCGACTCCTTGGCGGTGCGCACGTTGTCCCACAGCTGCTGGCGGGCCCGCCGCTCGGCGGTCGTCTCCGGCGCGCCGAGGCGGCGCCACGCGTCCTCGTCGGGGACGGCCTCGGCGAGGTGGGCGACGACGGCCGCGTCGATGTCGAGGCCGCCGGAGTCGGGCAGGCCCTGCGTCGCCAGGACCGCGATCTCCCCGCCGGCCCGGCGGACCACGGTCGCGTCGAAGGTCCCGGCGCCGAAGTCGTAGACGACGGCCGCGGCCCCGTCGGGCAGCCGCTCGGCGGCCACGCCGACCAGGTGGTGCGCGGCGGCGACCGGCTCGCTGACCAGCCGCACGGGCGCCGGGGCGAGCGCGTCGCGCAGCAGCGCCCGGCGCTCCCGGCCCCAGGCGGCCGGGTGGGTCACGACGATCTCGGCGGGCGGCCCGCCGGCGGCCCGGGTGGCCTCGTCGAGAACCCGCCCGAGCACGGCCGCGAAGAGGCCGCGCACCGGCACCTCGGCGTCCCCGAGCAGCACCGTGCCCTCGTCGACGCACCGCTTGGGATGCCGCTCGACGGCCCCGGGCGTGGCGACGGCCGCGTGCAGCGCGTCCCGCCCGACGACGAGCCGCCCGGTCGGGTCGAGCCCGACGGCGGACGGCAGCAGCGGCGAGCCGTCGAAGAGCAGCGGCCGGGGCTCCCGCCCGGGCAGCGCGAGCACCGCGACGGTGCTGGACGTGCCGAAGTCGATCCCGAGCCGAATGCCGTCGCCGGTCACGCGACCTCCGCTTCGCTCCGGCCACGCTCCCAC
>NZ_JBEXCY010000011.1:1320-134155 GCF_040605515.1 Dactylosporangium sp. NPDC005572
ACCGGACTGAGCCCATGGTGACCGGCCCCTCCGCTTCGCTCCGGACCGGTCACGCGACCTCCGCTCCGCTCCGGCCACGCTCCCACCGGACTGAGCCCATGGTGACCGGCCCCTCCGCTTCGCTCCGGACCGGTCACGCACCCAACCTACCCGGCACGTTCAACGACATCGATCGAGCGGCCGCTGCGCGCGGTGGTGGCCGTGCCGGCGAGGGTGAGCCCGCCGGCGACGGCCATCGTGAGCGCGATCACCCCACCAGTATGGACCGGTCCGGCTCGGCGGCGTCCGATGTGGACTTCCGGGTCCGGAACGCGAGCGCCAGCAGTACCGCCGCCAGAAACGCCACCAGCGCGGCCGACGCCGCCGTGACGTGCATCGAGGCGACGAAGGCGTCGTTCGCCGCGGCCGTCAGGTCCGGGCGCTGCAGCGACTCGGCGACCGCCCGGGTGTGCTCGGCCGACGGGGCGGCCGCGTCGCGGGCCGGGCCCGGCAGTCCGGCCAGCAACGGCGTGATGCGGTCCCGGTATGCGGTGCTCAGGATCGTGCCGAGCAGCGCGATGCCGAGCACGCTGCCGACCTGGCGCACCGTGTTGTTCACCGCGGAGCCGGCGCCCATCCGGTCCAGCGGCAGCACCGCGATGACCGCGGCCACGGTCGGCGCGATGACCATGCCCATGCCGATGCCGGAGACGAGCCCGACCAGGCAGAACCACAGCATCGGCGTGTCCAGGTCGAACCACAGGTTGGCCAGGAAGCCCAGCGCCACGACCAGCAGCGCGGAGCCGCTCACCGCGGCGACGCCGTGCCGCCTGGCCAGCCGGGCGCCGAGGCCGGAGCCGACGGCGACGCCGATCGCGCCCGGCAGGAAGTAGAGGCCGGTCTCCAGCGCGCCGAAGCCGCGGGCGCCCTGGAGGTAGAAGTTGCCGTAGAACATCTGCCCGGTGATGCCGAAGAACAGCGCGGCCAGGGCCAGGTTGCCGGCGCTGAACCGGCTGTTGCGGAACAGCCGCGGGTCGAACGACGGCTCGGGCGAGCGCCACTCGACGGCGAGGAACAGCCCGATGACGACGAGGCCGCCGAGCACCGGGGCCCACACCTGCCAGCGGGCCCAGTCGGTGTCCTGGCCGGCCTCGATCAGGCCGTAGGCGAGCAGGGCGAGGCCGGCGGTGGAGAGCACGAGCCCGAGCGGGTCCGGGCGCCGGCGCATGGCCAGCCGCGGATTCGGTACCACGGTCAGGATGCCCACCAGCGCGATCGCCACCACGGGCAGGTTCACCAGGAAGACCGACCCCCACCAGAAGTGGTCGACGAGCACGCCGCCGAGCAGCGGGCCCAGGGCGACGCCGACCCCGCTCGACGCCGACCAGGCGGCGATCGCGCCGGCCCGCCGCTCCGCCGGGAAGGTCGCGCCGATGATCGCCATCGACGTCGGCATCATCATCGCGCCGCCGAGGCCCATGAGGCCGCGGGCGAGGATCAGGCCGGTCGCGTCGCCGGCCCAGGCGGCCCAGATCGAGGCGGCCCCGAAGCAGGCGAGGCCGAGGACGAGGATCGTGCGGTGGCCGTACCGGTCGCCGAGCGCGCCGGCGGCGAACAGCGCGGTGGCGAACAGCAGCGCGTACGAGCCGACGGCCCACTGCAGCTCGCCGGGGGTGGCGCCGAGCCCGGTCCGCGGGTCGGCGATGCGCTCCAGGGCGATGCCCAGGATGGTGGTGTCGATCCAGATCAGCACCGCGGCGAAGACGAGGACCGAGAGCACGCGCCGCTGTACGCTGATTGACAGGTCCCTGACGGTCATGTGCTCACACTGGCAAGAACGTCAGGTACCTGTCAATAGTCTCACGCTGCACAATGAACGGGTGAGCCTTGAGGACGACTGCTCGACGTTCCTGGTCCGCCACGCCTGGCTGAGCCTGCGCGGCGTGGTGGCCGACGCCCTGGTGCAGCACGACCTCTCGGTCGCCCAGTTCGCGTCGCTGATGATGCTGGAGGCCTCCCCCGGGCTGTCCGTCGCCGACGTGGCCCGCAAGGTCTCCTCCGCGCGCCAGTCGGCCAACGAGATGCTCGGCGGCCTGGAGCGGGCCGGGCTGGTCGAGCGCCGCCCGCACCCGAACGACCGCCGCGCACAGCAGATCTACCTCACCGACGCGGGCCGGGAGCGGCTCGCCGCCGCGCGGCCGACCGTCCGGCAGGTCGAGGAGCGGCTGTCGGCCGGCTTCAGCGCCGACGACCTCACCGTGGTGCGCACCTGGCTGGCCCGCATGGCCGCCGCGTCATCACCCATGTCCTGAGCTGCAGACTCTTTACAAGAGTGTGTCGCGGGTCACATTATGGACAGGGGGAACGTACTCGCGGCGGAGGTGCGTTCATGGAACTGCTCGGCGGCATCAGACACGTTGAACATGCCATCCAGACGCCGGCGTGGGACCCGGCGTGGCGGCCCCGCGTGAGCCGGGCGGTGGCTCAGCTCAGGGCGGCATTCGCGGAACACGTGGACCTCACCGAGGGGCCCGGCGGCCTCTACGCGGGCGTGCTCGGCGACGCCCCGCGGCTCGCGCGGCGCTTCTCCGGCCTGGTCGACGACCACGAGACGGTCCGCTCGGCGCTCGACGAGCTCTCCGGCCGGCTCGACCACGGCGAGGCGAACGCGCTGCGCTGGGAGGCGGCCCAGCTCATCCAGGCGGTGTGGGACCACCGCCAGCGGGGCGCCGACCTGCTGTACGAGGCCTACGAGACGGACCTTGGCGGGGAAACCTGACGGACTCATTACCGTCCGCCGCCTCGCGTGGCAGGCGGCCGGCCGCGCTCTAGGCTCGGAGCGTGGGACAGAGCGTGCTGGTCGTGGACGACGATCCGACCGTGAGCGACGTCGTCCGGAGGTATCTGGAGCGCGCGGGCTTCGCCGTGCGCCTGGCCGCCGACGGGCCGGGCGCCCTCGACGCCTACGCGGCGCAGCGGCCGGACCTGCTCGTCCTCGACCTCATGCTGCCCGGGATCGACGGGCTGGAGGTCTGCCGGCGGCTGCGCGAACAGGACCGCGACCTGCCGGTCATCATGCTGACCGCCCTCGGCGAGGAGTCCGACCGGGTGATCGGCCTGGAGATCGGCGCCGACGACTACGTGACCAAGCCGTTCTCACCCCGCGAGCTCGTCCTGCGGGTCCAGTCGGTGCTGCGCCGCACCGCTCCCCCGGCGCCCTCCGGTGAGCTGGCCGACGGTGAGCTGCGGGTCGACGTGGCCCGGCGGATCGCCACCCTGCGCGGTGCCGCACTGGCCCTGACCGTGCGCGAGTTCGACCTGCTGGTGTTCCTGATGCGCAACCCCGGGCGGGTGCTGCGCCGCGCCGAGCTGCTCCAACAGGTGTGGGGCTGGACGTTCGGCGACCAGTCGACGGTCACCGTCCACATGCGACGCCTCCGGGAGAAGGTCGAGGACGACCCGGCCGAGCCGAAGCGCATCCTGACCGTGTGGGGCGTCGGCTACCGGTACGAGTTCGGCAATGCGTGACGTCCTGCTCACCTTCCTGATGGCGCTCGGCTGCTCCCTGGTGGTGGCCGGGGCCGGCCTGCTCGTGCTGCGCGGCCCGCTGCGCGGCCGCTCGGTGACCGCGCACATCGTCGTCCTGCTGCTCGTCACCGTGCTCGGGGTGCTCGCCGGCATCCTCGGCGCGGCCATGGAGATGTTCATCTCCGACCACGACCTGCACGTGCTGCTCCTCGTCGTCGGCACCGCCGCCGCGGTCAGTCTCGGCGCGGGCCTGTGGGCCGGCCGGCGGCTCGCCCGGGCCAGCATGTGGGCCGCCGAGGCCCGCGAGCAGGAGCGGCAGGCCGAGGCCCGGCGCCGCGAGCTGGTCGCCTGGGTCTCCCACGACCTGCGCACGCCCCTCGCCGGGCTCCGCGCCATGGCCGAGGCGCTCGACGACGGGGTCGTCGCCGATCCGGAGACCGTCGCCGAGTACCACCGGCGGATCAGCGCCGAGACCGATCGCATGGCGGGGCTCGTCGACGACCTCTTCGAGCTGTCCCGGATCAACGCGGGGGCGCTGCGGCTGACGCTGGCCGAGGTACCGCTGGGGGAGATCGTCTCCGATGCGGTGGCGTCCGCGTCACCGCTCGCCGCCGCGGCCCACGTCCGGATCTCCTCGGAGCCGTCCGGCTGGCCGGTGGTCCGCGGCTCGATGCCCGAGCTGTCCCGGGTGGTCGACAACCTGCTGCGCAACGCGATCCGCTACACGCCGCCGGACGGCACCGTGACCGTCACCGGTGGCGTCTCCGGCGACGAGGGCTGGCTCGCGGTCACCGACACGTGCGGTGGGATCGCCGAGGGCGACCTGCCGCGGGTGTTCGACGTGGCGTTCCGTGGCACGCCGGCCCGGACCCCTTCGGACTCGGCCGGGGGCGGACTGGGCCTCGCCATCGTCCGGGGCCTGGTCGACGCGCACCACGGTCTCGTGAGCGCCGAGAACGTCGACGGGGGCTGCCGGTTCGTCGTCCGGCTGCCGCTCAGTGCTGGACCAGGCCGTCCAGGGCGTGCCGGCACGGGTCGTCCGGGTGCTCCGGCAACCGCGGGATGACGTCGAGCAGGATGCCGCGCAGGCGCTCGGTGTTCTCCCCGAAGACCCGGAACACCTCCTCCTGCGTGACCCCGTGGTCACCCTCCACGCCGGCGTCGAGGTCGGTCACCAGCGCGATCGAGGTGTAGCAGAGGGCGAGCTCGCGGGCGAGCACGGCCTCCGGGTGCCCCGTCATGTTGACGACAGCGCCACCCATCGAGGTGTACCAGCGCGACTCCGCCCGGGTGGAGAACCGTGGTCCTTCCACGACGACCATCGTGCCGTCGCCCGCCTCGATGCCGTGCTCGGCGGCCACCTTGCGCACGATGTCGCGCCCGGTCGCGCAATACGGGTCGGCGAAGTTCACGTGCACGGCGCCCTCGTCGTAGAACGTCTGCACCCGCCCCGACGTGCGGTCGATCAGCTGGTCCGGCACGACGAACGTGCCCGGCCCCAACTCGGGCCGCAGTCCCCCGACCGCGCACGGCGCCAGGACCTGCCGCACCCCGAGCTCGCGGAGCGCCCACAGGTTCGCCCGATAGGGGATCCGGTGCGGCGGGAACCGGTGGTCCCGGCCGTGCCGCGGAAGAAACGCCGTGCGCCGCCCGTGCACCGTCGCCACCGTGATCGGGTCCGAGGGTGGGCCATACGGCGTGTCGACCACGTGCTCCTCGGCGTCGTCGAGCAGTGCGTAGAGCCCGGATCCACCGATGACGGCAACGTCGGCGAGTGAGGTCACGTATCAGACCCTAACCGCGACGCCCGGGTCAGGCTATGGTGCGAGACATGACCCTCGCACCCCGCTTTGCGATGATCGACTCGTCGCACCCGCTCATCGGCCGCGCGGCCGATGATGTTTGCTGGTGGGGCTGATGTCCATGCACGGGGATCTCGGTGGGATGGAAGGACAACCGCACGGGCAGACGCCGACCGGCCGCGGCTCACCGCGGCCCGGCGCGTCCGGCCGGGGAGCGTCGAGGCAGCGTCGAGGGAGGGCGATGGAGTCGTTGACCGGCCGGCTGCTGGTGGCGACGCCCGCGCTCCGCGACCCGAACTTCGAGCGCACCGTCGTCCTGGTGGTCGCGCACGAGGAGGGCGGCGCCCTGGGCGTGGTGCTGAACCGCGCCACCGAGGTACAGGTCGCCGACGTCCTCGGCAACTGGGGCGCCCTCGCGGGTGAACCCCCGGTCGTGTTCGAGGGCGGCCCGGTCCAGCCCGAGGCGGCGATCTGCCTGGCCCGCACCCGCCCCGGCGTCGAGGATCTCGCCGGCTTCAACCGCGTCTCCGGCGCCGTCGGCACGGTCGACCTCTCCGGCGACCCCGACCTCCTCGTGGCCGGCGTCCTCGGCGTGCGGGTCTTCGCCGGCTACGCGGGCTGGTCCCCGGGCCAGCTGGAACGCGAGATCGAGGGCGGCTCCTGGTTCGTCTTCGACGCCCTGCCGAGCGACGCGTTCGCCCCACGCCCGGACGACCTGTGGCAGATGGTGCTGCGCCGCCAGGGAGGGCTGATGGCCGCCGTGGCTCACTACCCGGCCGACCCGACCCAGAACTAGGAACCCGGTGTGAGACCCCGGCCGGGTGTGTGTACTATTCCGTGAGTGCCCGCCGAGAGGCGAGTGCATGAAGGGGCCGTGGCGCAGCTGGTAGCGCACCACACTGGCAGTGTGGGGGTCAGGGGTTCGAGTCCCCTCGGCTCCACCGATGTAGGTGGACCCTGCTCATGGGCGCTTCCCTCCGGGAGCGCCCATTCGCCGTTTCATCGGCGGGTTTTTCGCGCTCGCTTCGCTCGCTCCCCGGCGGGGGCTTCGCCACCCGCACCCCCGATCTCGGTAGTCGGCCTCCGTCCCCTGCTTGCTGCCCGTCTTGGTTGCTCTTCCCTCTGGTGGAGTTGTACCCCTTGTGCTGCCCGCGTGTGGGTTTCCTCCGCGTGTTGGTTCCTCGTGCGCGGGTTCCCTCCCGCGTGCGGGGTTTAGCTCTGTGCTGTTGTGCTGTTGTGCTGTTCTGGTTGGTCAGTCGACCGGACGGGCCACTCACCCTGGGTCCGTCCGGGCTTGCGCGGCTTTCGCCTGCCCTGCGCTATTGACCGGTTGTACGTTTTCTTTGGTTTACCAGCTTTTCTTTGGTTTACCAGCCGTAGGGGGCTCGGGTTGCTGGTGTTGGGTGGCGTTGGGGGGATTCTTCTGGGTCGTTGGGCCAGCGGTCGGTTTCGTAGGGCTCGGGGGGTGCGGGGTAGCGGACGGTCGAGTCGGGTTCTGGGTCTCGGTACGTTGGTGTCAGGCCCAAACCGTCCACGCCCAGGGGGCGGGTTGCTGTCGTCTCCGGTGATTCTGCTGGCTCGGGCTGTTGTTGGGGCCAGCGGCGCCAGCGTTGCATGCTGGCCGCGCCGATCAGGAGCAGGACGCCCAGCACCATCGTGGTGCCGCTGCGGATCGGTGCGGTCAGGTCGATGTGCTTGCCGGCCACCCACAGGTCGTCGTTGAACAGCTTCATCGTCCGGGACGGCGCGACCAGCAGCATCGTGTAGCTCAGGGTGTACAGGACGCCGATCACCGTCGCGCCCAGCGGCGAGAACCGCAGCGTGCCCAGCAGGCCCAGCAGCAGGCCGGCCGCGGCCAGGAACGCCACCGGGCGCACGAAGTCACCCGTGTGCAGGGTGTTGCCGCCGAACGCGTCGGCGGAGCGGACCTGTCCCAGCGCCAGCAACACCCAGGCCAGCGGAGCCACGACGAGCGCAGCGATCAGGGTTCGAATGTGCCGCATGGCCGGCCCCTACCGAATTCCGGGCGCCGGCCTGAGCCGGGCGCCCTCCGGCCGGTTGCTCGTGATTGCACGCAATGTCCATCCTCCTCGGGCTTGGGGCGGTTTGTTCCCCCGAAGGAGCGTACGAGCGGCCCGCAGCGTCACACCAGGCCTCGGCGGGCACTGACCTGGCCCACGCACGCCCGTTCCAGCTCCGCGACCGACGCACGGTGACGGTGGACATCGTCATCCGTCAAGCCACGCCGATGACGCCGCTGCCGGGCCTCCGGGTCCGGCCGCGGCCGGGCAAGATATGACCCACAACCGATCCGGTCCCTGGACCACTCCTAGAAGATCGGGAGGCCGGATTGCGGGACGAACGGGACTACGTCGAGTATGTGCAGGCGCGCATGCCTGCGCTGCGCAGGCTCGCCTATCGGCTGAGCGGGGACTGGCCCGCCGCCGACGACCTGCTGCAGGAGTGCCTGGTGGCGCTCTACCGGCACTGGCGGAAGGCGGTCGCCGCCGACTCTCTGGATGCCTATGTACGGGCAGTGCTCGTCCACGCCTACCTCGCCGAGCGGCAGCGGCCGTGGAGCCGGCGGGTGCGGCCCACGGCCGAGGTGGCCGAGCTGGCCGACGCGCCGGCGCCGGTGCCGGGCGGCGGCGCCGAGCACCGCGTCGACCTGCTCGCCGCGCTGGCGAAGCTGTCGCGGGGGCAGCGGGCGGTGCTCGTGCTGCGGTACTGGGAGGACCTCGACGTCGCCCAGACCGCGACCGTTTTGGGCTGCTCGGTGGGGACCGTCAAGAGCCAGACGTCGTACGCGATCGCCGCGCTGCGCCGGCTGCTGCCCAACTACGTGCCGGGAGGGACGGACATCCCATGAAGGACCTGTTCGCCACCCTGGCCGACGACCCGGCGCCGCCGCTGGCGGCCGGGTACCTGGACACCGTGCTCCGCCGTGGGCGGCGGTCGGCCCGGCGCCGGTTTCTCGGTACCGCCGCCGTCTGGGTCGTCGTGGTGCTGGCCGTCGCCGGCCTGGCCGTGCCCGCGCTGCCGCTGCCCGAGCGGCCGGCGGCTCCCGCCGCCAGAGCGAGCCTTCCCGAGCGGTTCGCCGGATACTCGGTCCTCACCGGCACCGTGGGCGCGTCGCCGGCCGGCCGGGCGATCGCGCTCTACGGCTACGGCAACGGCGAGCTCTTCAACATGTTCCAGCCCGTGGTCGCCGGGGCCGACCGCAACACGTACCGCCGGGTCGACGCGATGGAGGACCGGGGCCGGCCGTCGGCGCTGCTCTCCCCGGACGGCACCCAGGTGCTGCTCGGCGACGACAACGGCGCCACCCGCGACCTGGTGCTCGTCGACCTGACGACGGGCCGGCGGCGGTCCGTGCCGATCGGCGAGCCGGTCGGCGTGCGGTTGCTGGCCTGGTCCCCCGACGGGCGGTACGTCGCGTACAGCGCCGCCCCCATCGGCGACAACCCCGACCGGTTGGGCAACTTCGTCGACGACGAGGTCCGCCGGTCGGGGGAGCTGCGGCTGCTCGACCTGTCGACCCACCAGAGCAGGGCGTTCCCGGAGGTCCATCCGGTGGCCCAGGCGGCGTTCGCGCCGGACCGCGGGCGGCTCGCGGTGCAGGTGGACCAGCAGGTCCGGCTCTTCGAGCTGGGTGGGCGCTCCATCGGTACCGTAGAGATCCCCGCCGGCCGGGAACTCGCCGCCGGCGTGGGCTGGACCCCGGACGGGCGGTTCCTGGCGACGGTGCCGAGCGGCTTCGTGCTGCACGCCACGTTCCTGTGGAACGAGGGCGACGTCACGTTCGTGGCCGTCGCCGACGGCGCCACACCCCCGGCGCCGGTGACCGGGGTGGTGCAGCTGCTCGGCTGGCGCTCGGCGACCACGCTCGTGGCGGCCACGATGCCCATGGGGCTGTCCTCGATCGACCTGACCACCGGGGCGCGCGAGCAACTGTCGCTGTTCGACACCGGCTCGACCTGCGAGCTGGGCATGCAGACCTGCCAGGTCTTCGACCTCCAGCTCGCCACCGGGCTGCTCGCGGACGTGACCGTGCGGCCGGCGTCGTGGCCGGACCGCGGGCCGTGGCCGCTCGCGCTGACCATCCCGATCGCGGTGGTGGTGCTGGGCGCCACGTATCTGGTGTGGCGCCGATTACGTCGTCGCTAACGCAGCCTGCCGATGCGTCCCGCCTCGCCGGAGGCCCAGCAGGCGCCGCCGGCGCACTGGACGCTGTCGAAGGAGCCGGTGTCGAAGCGGTGCCAGGTGCGGCCGCCGTCGTAGGTCACGTCGCTGCCGGTGGGGCCGACCGCGTACGCGGTGTCGCCGTGGGTGCCACGCCACGCGGCGCCGGAGCGGTACTCGCCGGGGACCGTCTTCGCGACCGTCCAGGTGCGCCCGCCGTCCCGCGTGGTGGCCGCCCCGTCCGGGGCCGCGGCCGGGACCAGGAAGTCGCCGCCGACCGCGAGGCCGCGCCGGCGGTCCTGGAAGGCGAGCGAGAAGATGCCGGCGGCCGCGCCGCTCGGGATCGGGCTGGCGGTGACGCTCCAGTGGCGGCCGCCGTCCGCCGAGTGGAAGACGCGGGCCTGGGCCCCGCCGCCGGTGGCGAACCAGGCGTCGCCCTTGGCGGCCACCAGGCAGGTGCCGCTGGCCGCGAAGGCGAACTCGCCGGCCAGCGCGTCCGGCATGCCGCCGGTGGGCTGGACCGTCCAGTGCCGGCCGCCGTCGTGGGTGGCCAGGATGCGGAACCTGCCGCCGACCGGGTCGGACAGGGCCAGCCCGTGCCGCCGGTCGAGGAACGCGACGCAGTCGTAGAAGGCGGCCGGGTCGGTGTTGCGGAACGTCTCGGTCCAGCTCCTGCCGCCGTCGTCGGTCACGTACACCCGCGAGGCCTCGCCCTCGCCGATCGACAGCACGACCGCGTGCCAGGCGTCGAACGCCTCGATGTCGCGGAACTGCAGGTCCGTCGTGCCGGGCGGGCCCACCTGCTGCCAGGTGCGCCCGCCGTCGACGGTGCGCAGCACGGTACCGCCGGTGCCCGAGGCCCACGCGACCCGCTCGCTGACGGCGGCGAGCCCGCGCAGCCGGGCCGTCGTGCCGGTGTCGAGCACCTGCCACGACGGCGCCGGCGGCCGGCCGAACCCGCCGGCCCCGAGCACGGTGGCGAACGCAAGCGCGAGAACCATCGACATCCGTCTCATAGTTCCCCGAACTTACTCCTCCTTCGCCGGTTCGTCAGCTGTAGAAGTTCCGCTGCCACCGATGCTTGGCCAGCACCGCGAGCTGGTCCGCGCCGAGTGCCCGCCCGTCGCTGAGCGCCGTGTTCCGCTCGACGTTGCGCACGGAGCGCATGCCCGGGATGACCGTGGACACCGCCGGCGCACTGAGCACGAACCGCAGCGCGGTCTCGGCGACCTGATCCCGGCCGATGCCGAGGTCGGCGACGATGGCGTCGACGTGCTGCTCCACCTGCGCGGGCCGGTCGTCCCTGAAGTACCGCTGCCGGAAATCGCCCTCCGGGAACGTCGTGTCCTTCGTGATGTTCCCGGTCAGCCCGCCCTCGTCCAGCGCCACCCGGACGATCACCCCGACGCCGTGCTCCTCGCAGGCGGGGAGCAGGTTGTCGGCGGGCGCCTGGTCGAAGATGTTGTAGATGACCTGGACGGTGTCGACGACCCCGCTGCGCACCAGCGCGAGCGCGTTGTCCGGCTGGTGGTCGTTGATCGAGATACCGAAGAGCCGGATCTTCCCGTCCTGCTTGAGCGCCGCGACGGTCTCCAGCCAGTCCCCGCGCCCGACCCACTCGTCGCTCCAGACGTGGAACTGCAGCACGTCGAAGTGCTCGAGCCCGCTGACCCGCAGGCTGGTCTCGAGGCTCTCCCGGATGTGTGCTCCGGGAAAGGTCTCCGCCGGGTCGAGCCCCTGCGGCGCCGGCCAGACCCTGTTCTTCGGCGGCACCTTGGTGGCGACGAAGATCTGTTCGCCGGCCCGCTCCCGCACGACCCGCCCGACGATCCGCTCGCTCTCGCCGTAGCCCCGCGCGGTGTCGATGAAGTTGACGCCGAGGTCGATGGCCTTGTGCAGGGCTTTGATCGACTCGTCCTCGGTGGCCCCGATCCAGGCGGACTCCCCGATCCCCCAGGCCCCGTACCCGATCTCCGAGACATCCGGCCCGTTGCGGCCGAGCTTCCGGTACTGCACGCTGTTCCTCCCCGTTCAGGGTTCCCGTTCCGCCTGAAACCCTAGTTCCCGGCCGACGGGCGCGGATGTGGGCCAGCTAACCCTGGCGTGGCATGGCGCGCCGAGCACCACACCGTCGTCGTCGGTGTCAGCCACCACAAGATCAGGGATGAAGATCCGGCCGGTGTGCAACCGCACGTTCACGGCCTCCAGCGCGAGCAGCCCGGCCGCCGCGGCAGCCTGGTCCAGCGCGACGAACAGGAAGGAGGACAGCCGCTGGTGCCGCATGCTCGGCGCCGGGCTCACGAGCAGGCTTCCGTCGAGCAGCTCGATGCGGTCCGTGGTTTCGCCGAGGGCAAGGTACTCCTCCTCAGTCCACGGTCCTTCGTGCTCAAGCACCGCGACGCTCACCGACCAACCACCTCCCGACGGCCACTGCCACCAGCCTGCCATGCCAACAGCCCGGTGGCGACGCACACACCCGCCGACAGGCACCATTGTACCCGCCAGTGGCCACATGGCCCTAATCGACGCTCCGGCGACGTCGCGGCCGCGGGGTACCGTATGCGCGCCACCTGGCCGACCGGAAGGTCCCGAACCCCAGCCGCACCGCGAGTCGCGTCCGTGAGGAGAACGAGCACGCTGTGGACTATCAGGTCTGGTTCGTGCTCGCGGCGCTCCTCGGCAACGGTGTCGGGAGCATGCTCGCCGTGTTCTGCCTGGTGCGGATGACCGACCAGCGGCGCACGACGCGCAATCGTCTCCTGCTGGTGCTGGTCGCGGCGTGGGCGCTGGTCGAGACCGCGCGCGACGACATGCTCTTCGTGGCCGCCACCGCCATCCACATGAGCGACTACCAGGTCCACTTCTTCCTGGCCCCGAGCATGCTGCTGACCGTGTTCGCCGTGCTGTTCACGTCGGGCGTCTTCTGGCTGGCCGCCAACCGTCCGCGGCCCCTGTGGACGATCGGGGGCGGGACGGCGGTCGGCCTTCTGCTGGGTGCGATGAGCGTGCAGGCGGCGTTCGCCGGCCGGAGCGGGTCGGCCATGTCGATCGACGTCGTCAGCACCACGCTGATCGCCGCCGGACTCGGCGCGGTGACCGGCGTCGCCGTGTGGCTGGGCACCGGGGCGACCCGGCGCTCCGCCATCGCGACGGCCGTCACGCTGCTGGCGGTCTGCCTGACGATCGCGCAGTACTGGATCGCCGCCGAGGTGACGACGGACCCGTCCATCCCGGTCGACAGCACCGTCGGCATCGACCCGATCCAGCTGGGCATCTTCACCGCGGTGGCCTTCGGCATCCGGGCCATCGCGCTCACCTTCATGAGCATGATCGACGAGAACCACCCCGAACCCCTGGTGGACCAGCCCGACCGGGCGTAATCGGTACCGTTGAGGCATGGATCGGCTGGAGGTCCGGGACCTCGTCTACTTCGCCGCGGTGGCCGAGCACCGGCACTTCGGCCGCGCCGCCGAGCAGTTGGGCATCGCGCAGCCGCCGCTGTCCCGCGCGATCAGCAGGCTGGAGCGCCGGATGGACGTCCGGCTCTTCGAGCGCACCAGCCGGCGGGTCGAACTCACCGCGGCCGGCGAGGTGTTCCTGCGGGAGAGCAACGAGATCCTCGCCGCGCTCGACGGCGCGGTACGGCGCACCCAGCAGGCGGCCCGGCCGCGCCGGCTGGTGCTCGCCGCCCCGGCCGGTACGGGCGCGGGCCTGCTCGGCGAGATGCTGGACGCCTACCGGCGCGGCGAGGACCCGGCGCCGGTGGAGGTGCTCTTCACGGCCGACCTGGGCGCCGCCGTGCGCACCGGCACCGCCGACGCGGCGCTGATGTGCAGCAGTGACGACCTCGACGGGCTGGACACGGTCGATCTCGTCGACGAGACCCCGGTGGCGCTCCTCCCGGCCGGGCACCCGCTCGCCACGCGCGACAGCCTGACCATGGGCGATCTGGACGGCGAGGACCGCTTCCGTGCGCAGCCGCCGCCCTTGAGCATGGACGAGCTCCTCGACCGGGTCGCGCTCGGCGAGCTCGTGGTCATCTCCGGGTCGAGCGCGACCGGCCGGCTCGGCTCGTCCGTCGTCGCCGTGCCGATGCTCGGCATGCCGGTCAAGCGGATCGTCATGGCCTGGCCGCGGGCCACCCGGTCGGCCGCACGTGACCAGTTCGTGGACACCGCGGTCGCGGTGGCGGCGCGGAGCTGACGGCTCCCCGGACCGGCACCCCGACGCCGGCCGGGCCGCGGCCCGGCCGGCAGCCGGCGGTCAGATCTGGTTGATGCCGCCGTCCACGAGCAGTTCGGAGCCGGTGATGAAGCTGCTCTGGTCGGAGGCGAGGAAGAGGGCCGCGGCGGCCTGCTCGGCCGGGTCGGCGACCCGCCCCAGCGGCACCCCCGCGGCCAGCATCGCGAGGAACTCGTCCGGGCCGATGCCGGCCGGAGCGTTGCCCCGCAACATCGGCGTGTCCGTCGTGTGCGGCGCGAGCGCGTTGACCCGGATGCCCCGGTCCTTCAGCTCGTTGGCCCAGGTGCGGGTCAACGACCGGACCGCGGCCTTGGTCGCGGCGTAGAGCCCGACGCCGGCCGTCCCGCGTCCGGCGGTGGTGGACGAGCAGAGGATGACCGACGCGTTGTCGTTGAGCAGCGGCAGCGCCTTCTGCACGGTGAACAGCGCGCTGCCCAGGTTGAGCCGGGTTTCGTGCGCGTAGTCCTCCTCGGTCACGTGGGCCAGCGGCAACATGCGCGCGCCGCCGGCGTTGGCGAAGAGGACGTCGATCCGGCGCCCGTCGGCGCCGATGGTGGCGAAGAGCCGGTCGAGGTCGGCCAGGTCCGTCACGTCGCCCTGCACCCCGCTTGCGCGGGCCGCGCCGACGCGTACCACCGCCTCGTCGAGTTCCGGCTTGCGCCGTCCGGTGAGGTAGACGTACGCACCCTCCTCGGCGAAGCGCAGCGCGCTGGCGAACCCGATGCCCTCGCTGGAACCCGTCACCACCGCGACCTTGCCGTCGAGCTGACCCATTTTCGATCTCCCATGACTCACTGCCGTGATCGGCCGGCCCGTTGACCGCCCGCTTCGCCAGTGCATCTCGCGGGAGCTGCGCAAACAATGATCGATTCAGCAAGCACCCATACCTGAGGGGTATCGGTTGCATGCGTCCGGTACGACGCCTCGACCGACCGCCCGCAGGACCCGCCTCCGACCATGAAGACCCTGGTCGGCAGGGGGTTTGCAGCGAAACTTTCAAGCACTCTGCCGATTGCGCACGAGGTAGACGACCTACCGCGACGGGTCGCCTTGACGGGGTGCTGCGCCGGTGCGGACCGTGATGACGCACCAACCGTAGTTCATCAATGTAAGGAGACTCCATGAGGCGCAAGCTCGCCCTCATATCGGCCGCCGCGCTCGCGGCTACCGGAGGTGTCGTCGTGCTCGCCAATCAGGCGTTCGCGGCGGCCGGATGCTCTGCCAAGTACACGATCGTGAACCAGTGGCCCGGCGGTTTCCAGAGCCAGGTCGACGTCACGAACCTCGGTGACCCGCTCACCGCCTGGAACGTCGGTTGGGACTTCGGCAACGCGTCCCAGACGATCACGCAGATCTGGAACGCCAACAAGACGCAGACCGGCCTGCACGTCAACGCCACCAACCTGAGCTACAACGGCACCGTCGCCACCAACGGGACGATCTCGTTCGGGTTCACGGGCAGCTGGAGCGGTGCCAACCCCGCCGGCACCAACTTCACGGTGAACGGCACGGCGTGCACCGGCGGTACCTCGTCCCCATCGGCATCGGCATCGGCGTCGGCCTCCGCCTCGGCCTCCTCGAACCCGACCGCGCCGGTCGTGTCGCTGACGAGCCCGTCGTCCGGCTCCACGTTCACCGCACCCGCCACGGTGGGCCTGGCCGCCAGCGCGAGCGCCCCCGGCAGCACGGTCAGCAAGGTCGAGTTCTACAACGGCACGACGCTGCTGGGCACCGACACCAGCTCGCCGTACAGCTTCAGCTGGACCAACGTCGCGGCGGGCTCGTACTCGCTGACCGCGAAGGCGTACAACGCCGCGAACCTGTCCACCACCAGCACCGCGGTGCCGATCACCGTCACCAGCGGCAACACCGGTGGCACCCACGTCGACAACCCGTACGTCGGCGCCAAGGTCTACGTGAACCCGGACTGGTCGGCCAAGGCCTCCGCCGAGACCGGCGGCAGCCGGATCGCCAACCAGCCGACCGGCGTCTGGCTCGACACGATCGCCGCCATCACCGCGCCCTCCGGCTCGGGCTACACCACGAGCATGCGCAAGCACCTCGACAACGCGCTCGCCCAGGGCGCGACGCTCGCCCAGTTCGTGATCTACAACCTGCCCGGCCGGGACTGCGCGGCGCTGGCCTCCAACGGTGAGCTCGGCCCGACCGAGATCGGCCGTTACAAGACCGAGTACATCGACCCGATCGCCGCGATCGAGGCCGACCCGAAGTACGCGTCGATCCGGATCGTCAACATCATCGAGATCGACTCGCTGCCCAACATCGTGACCAACGCGGGCGGCGAGGCCGGCGCGACCGCGGCCTGCGCGGTCATGAAGGCAAACGGCAACTACACGACGGGCATCCAGTACGCCCTGAGCAAGCTGCACGCGGCCGGCACCAACACCTACAACTACATCGACGCCGCGCACCACGGCTGGCTCGGCTGGGACAGCAACTTCGGCCCCGCCGCGCAGCTGTTCGCCAGCACGGTGACCGGTGCCACCGGTGGCTTCAGCACGGTCGACGGCTTCATCACCAACACCGCGAACTACTCGGCACTGACCGAGCCGTACGTCACCATCGGCGCCACCGTCGGTGGCCAGTCGGTCCGGCAGTCCAAGTGGGTCGACTGGAACCAGTACACCGACGAGCTCACCTTCGCCCAGGCGTTCCGCAACCAGCTGGTCTCGCTGGGCTTCAACTCCAACATCGGCATGCTGATCGACACCTCCCGCAACGGCTGGGGCGGCTCCGCCCGGCCGACCGCGGCGAGCACCTCGACCGACATGAACACCTGGGTCAACGCGTCGCGCATCGACCGGCGCATCCACGCCGGCAACTGGTGCAACCAGAGCGGCGCCGGCCTCGGTGAGCGGCCGCGGGCGACCCCGGCCACCGGTATCGACGCGTACGTGTGGATCAAGCCTCCGGGCGAGTCCGACGGTTCCAGCTCGCTGATCCCGACCGGCCCGAACAACCCGGGTGGCAAGGGCTTCGACGGGATGTGCGACCCGGCGTACACGGGCAACGGCCGTAACGGCAACAGCATGAGCGGCGCGCTGCCCAACGCCCCGGTCTCCGGTGCGTGGTTCTCCGCTCAGTTCCAGCAGCTCATGCAGAACGCGTACCCGGCGCTGTAACAGGCCGGCCGCACCCCGGAGGGTCCCCGACACGTCGGGGGCCCTCCGGTCGTTTCCGCCTCAGCGCGTGCCAGTCTTTCCGCGTGGTCGGTCAGCACGATTGGGAGCGCGTACCGGTTGCCTTCTCGAACTGCGTCACGTCGAGTCCCTCGGGCGAGGTGACGCACGCGGTGTCCGGCAAGGCGACGCTGTGCGGTATTCCCCTGCGCCGGGTGGCCCGGGCATCCGGCTTCTTCGCTCCCCACGCCCGGTCGGCGTGCGCGCGCTGCGTGGAGCGCGCCGCTGCGACACCGCCCCGAGCGTCGCCGCAGGAGCTGCTGTACAGCAGGATCGTCACCGCGGACGCCGGGCCGGCGCGCGACGAGCTGATCGAAGCCCTCAAGCGAGGCGCGCCGGTCCACCCGTGGATTCGCGGCGCGTCCGCCGATCGCATCCGGTCGTCGGCCAGGCTGCACGACGCGATCGAGGGCGCCCAGGAGGCTCGGGCGGCCCTGCAGACCGAGGGTCCGTTCGGCATGGCGGAGGTGGTCACCACCTCATGGCGGTTCGTCGCGATCATGCCCAAGGGTTCGCGTCCGGTGGTCGTCCGCCGGCCGCGACGCCGTGGGGCCGCACCCGGACTCACCGGCTGGTCCTTTGCGGCCGCCCGCGAGCCGGCCCGGTTCGCCGCCGGCCGCACACCCGACCGCTCGACCCACCGGGACGCCACAGAGCACGCGGTCGGCGGAGACACCACGCTCTGCGGCATCCCGACGGCGCGGGTGACCGTGGTCCGCAGCCTGTTCGCGGCGGAAGACGAGTCGGCGTGCGCCCGCTGCGCCGAACTCGCCGCGGAGGCCCCCACGCAGCCGGGTGCCCAGGAACGGCTCCACGACGCGATCGCGACCGCGGAGCCCGGGCCGCTGCGCGACGAGCTGGCCGCCGCGCTCCGGCGCGGCGCGGCGATCCCGCTTTGGATCAACAGCACCGGCCCGAACCTGGCGATGCACGCCGAACTCGACGAGATCACCGAGGGCCGGGCCGAGCTGACGGCGGCATTGGCGAACGCCGGGCGCGCCGGCCTCGCCCACGTCCTCCATGGATCGTGGCGATCCACCGTCGTCCTCCGCGAGCACGAACGCCCCCTGATCGGTCGCGGCCCTTCGGGGAGTCCTGCGGGGTGATGTCCGTTTGGCGGTCGCGCGGAGTGGTATGGGCCTGACCAGGACCGGCGCGCGATGCACCGGCCTCCTCCAGACGCCGCCGGAGTGGAGCAATCTCGTGACAGAATCTGGGCCTCGCATCGACTTCGCCAACCTCCCGGCACCCACCGAGGGCATCCTGGTGACGTTGTTCATCACCGTGCGCGAGATAGCGCGGTCCCGCGACTTCTACTCGCGGGTGCTGGGCGGCACCGTCGTCCTGGCTGAGAATCCATGCATTGTCCGGCTGTCCAACTCATGGATCATCATGAACCCCGGCGGCCCACCTACACCCGACAAACCAGGCATTTCGGTGGTCAACTACCAGCCCGGCGACACCACCTCGATCTTCATGAACCTGCGGGTCGCCGACATCCATGCCTGCTACGAGGACTGGAAGGCCAGGGGCGCGGAGTTCGTGACACCCCCGATCGACCGGGAGGCCGAGATCCGCTGCTACCTGCGCGACCCCGACGGGTACCTCATCGAGGTCGGCCAGTCGACCGGCCTGCTGCGGGGCAAGCTCGCCGCAAAGCGCCCGGAGGACCTCCCAGGCTGACCGATCGAGGGACTCGTGCTCACCCGCCGGACCAGGTCTCAACAGGCCGGCGATGACCTGGTGGCCGGTACCATGAGGCGATCGAGACAGTAGAAGGGTAGGCACGACATGACCGTCGCATCGAACCTGCCCGACCGGCCACTGACCCTGGACGACGTCACCCGCCTCGCCGAAGCCGACAGCAACCACCGCTTCGAGCTGAGCGAAGGGAACCTCGTCGTCATGCCGCCAGGCACGTGGCGCCACCAAGAGATCGGCCTGCTGATGAGCGCGTGGCTGCTCAGCCATGGCTATCGAGGTCGCGTAAATGTCGCGCCCGGCGTGCGGACCGCGGCCGACGACCTCAACGGCCGGATCCCGGACCTCGTGGTCACCAAAGGCCCCGTGCCGGACGAGACGGTCTGGCTCGACCCGGCATCGGTCGCGCTCGCTGTGGAGATCGTCTCCAAGGGATCAGAACGGATGGACCGCTGGCTGAAGCCGGTCGAATACGCCGAGGCCGGCATCCCGCTCTTCTGGCGCGTCGAGCCCGACGACATCGTCGTACAGTTCCGCCTCGACGGCACCCGCTACGCCGAGTACGGGTCTATGCCATTGGAAGCCCTGCTCGAAGGCGCAGCGCCCGATCTCGGCTGACCGACTGCCCACCGCCCTGATCGGGGATCAGGCGGAGCCTACCCGGGAATACCGGAACCACACGACCATGCTGCCGCCGGAGGGCGGTAGACGAGACACTATGGGTGTGAATCGATCTGGTCGACGCGGCGAAACCGGGTTGTGGCCGTTCTGGGCCGCGCTCGCCGCGGTCATCGTGATCAGTGTGGCCGTCGCGGCGATCGCCGGGCTGTTGCTGTGGTTCGGTCTCGGCCGTCCATCCGTGGCGAACCGCGTGCCGCTGACCGCCGGTGACCTGCTCGACCTGACCCGCATCGCGTTGGTCGTCACCGGTGGCATCGGCGGCGTCGTCGCCCTTGTCGTTGCTTACCGTCGCCAGCGACTGCACGAGCGGGCCGAGGTACGCGAGAACAGGAAGCTGTTCAACGAACGGTTCGTCGCCGCCAGCGCACAACTCGGCCATGAGGCTGCCGCGGTGCGCCTGGCCGGCGTCTATGCGATGGCCGGCCTCGCCGACGACTGGCCCGACCAGCTCCACGCCTGCGTCGACGTGCTGTGCGCGTACCTGCGTCTGCCCTACGAACCCGACCGGGAAGCCGACGGGTGGAAGGCGGGCGAACGCGAGGTCCGCCTGTCGATCATCAGAGTCATCGGCGACCACCTTCGCCCGTCGGCGCGTGCGAGCTGGCGGGACCACAACTTCGACTTCACCGGCGCGGTCTTCGACGGCGGGGACCTCGACGAGGCGATCTTCACGGGCCGCCGGGTCAGTTTCGCCGGCGCACAGTTCACCGGCGGGGTACTGCGCCTGGAGCGCGCCCGATTCCTGGCCACGGTCAGCTTCACCGACGCGCGTTTCACGGGCGGGACCGTCGACCTGCGAGGCGCCGATTTCGCAACCCCGCCGGACTTCGACCACCCCGCCGACCAACCACCGGCCGGGCTGCTGCTCACGGAGCGCCCTTAGCACGACCCTGCCGCGGTTCATGACGAGCCTTGCAGATACCTGGTCACCGCGGACGAGAAAACCCCGGCGGGCAGTGCCGGCGGCGGGCTCGCCGACGGCGGGTCGGGCAATGCGGCCAGTCCGGCGGTGAACGTCCCACGCTGCGCCGCCGACGACTGGCCCGCCGCGGTGAGCCAGTAGCGGTCGGCGGTGACGTCGAACTCGACCAGCCCGGCCGCGGCCAGCCGGCCGAGCGCCGCGACGAACTCGTCCTCCTGCGGAATCGCATGGTTGAGGTAGTCGGCGGCGGCGATCACCCCGCGCAACGGCGACCCACCAACCCGGTCCACCCCGCCGATCGACCGCAGGATCCACACGTCCGAGAGTGTCCAGCCCGCTGCCGAGCTCATCCGCCACTCATCCGCCCTGACCATTCCCGAGGCGTCGGTTGAACCAGCTCAGGTGGACGGCGTGCGTAAGGCCGAGCAGTGTGGTGCAGACCGCCAGTACGAGTCCGGCCAAACCGCTGTCGGTGAGGTCGGGGGTCGGGTCGCCGGTGCCCGGCTTCGTCAGCAGCATGAGCACGATGAGTGCGGCGAGACCGGCGATCACCCCCGGCAACACGGCCGACGGGACCCGGAAGACGGCGACCGTCAAGGCCGCGACCAGCCCGGCGAGGAGCAGCAGCCCGATCACGGCGGGCCCGCCGCCGGAGCGGCCCGCCATGTCGAACACCGAGCCGTACTTCGCGGACATCGTCCCCGTCCCGCTGACGACCACGACATCCTTGAACAGCGGCAGGAACGCGAGCGTGACGGAGCCGATCGCCAGCGGCGCGTAGAACCGCGCATATCGGTCGGAGATCGAGCCGCGGACGACGGCGAGGTACTCGGACCACTCCACCAGCACGTGCGGCGGCTGGTCGACGCGGGCAGGTTCCGGTGCGGCCATGTGGCGCCTCCCTTTGGTCGCACACATTCTGGCACCTCGATCAGTTGTACCGCCGCATCGAGCCATGGGCAGCCCGGTGAGGCGGGCAACCATCCGTCAGTACCGGGCGGAGTTGGCTGTCAGCAGAGGCAGCACAGAGGTACGGACGCCGTCGACCGTCGCGCCGGCGAAGGCGAGCGACGGCGCCAGCAGCCGGTTGTTCTCCGCCGGGAAGTTGAGCGCCGGCTCCGACACCTCGTTCAGCGTGGCCAGCTGCGCGTCGGTGAGGTGCACGTCCAGCGAGGCGAGGTTGGCCCGGAACTGGTCCACCCGCCGCGCACCGATCAGCGTCGAGGTCACCCCCGGCTGCTGGCGCACCCAGGCGAGCGCCGCGGCCGCGGGAGTGACACCAGCCTCCTGCGCAACGTGCTCCAGCACGTCAATGACGTCGTAGTCCTTCTCGCTCGGCCCGCCGACCAGCCCGCCGCGCAAGGTGTCGATCGAGCCGGGGCGGCGGCGCGAGTACTTCCCCGACAGGAAGCCGCTCTTCAGCGGGCTCCACGGCATGACGCCGAGGCCGTGCTCCTGCGCCATCGGCATCAACTCGCCCTCGCTGGTGCGCTCCAGCAGGGAGTACTCGACCTGCAGCCCGATCGCCGGCGCCCACCCGCGCAGCCGCGCCGTCACCTGCGCCTCGGCGGCCTTCCAGGCCGGCAGGTCGGAGAAGCCGACGTAACGGATCTTCCCGGCCGTGACGAGGTCGTCGAGGGTCCGCAGCGTCTCCTCGATCGGCGCCGTGCGGTCCCAGTTGTGCAGCCAGTAGATGTCGATGTAGTCCGTCCGCAGCCGGCGCAGCGAGTTCTCCAGGGCGGCCACGATCGACTTCCGACCGGCGCCGCCGCCGTTCGGGTCGCCCTCGAACAGGTTGGCGAAGAACTTGGTACCGATGACCACCCGATCGCGCAGCTCGGGCCGGGCGGCGAACCAGTCGCCGATGATCTTCTCCGAGTGCCCGTTGGTGTAGATGTTCGCGGTGTCGATGCAGTTGCCGCCGCGGTCCAGATATTCGGCGAGGATCACCTCGGACTCCTCGACCGATGCACCCCAGCCGTGATCCTCCCCGAAGGTCATGGTGCCCAGCGTCAATGGGCTGACCCGCAGGCCCGACCGGCCGAGGCTGACGTATGAATCCAGAGACATGCTCCGTTGGCCCTTCTGTGCTGCTCTTTCGGCGTCGTCTCCAGTACAGCCCGCCGCCGGCAGGGTCGGTAGGCGAAGGCTTCCTTTCTCTTGCCTGATCCTGCCAATGATGGAACTATCGGGCTGACATGAACCATCTCGACGAACTCCGGACCCTCCTCTCCCGGCACGCCGCCGGCGGCTACCGGCAGACCCGGCTGCCCGGTGTGGTGGTCATGGAGTCGCGCGTCCCGACCGAGCCCCTGAGCGCGGTGGCGCAGCCGTCCTTCGCCATCGTCGCCGAGGGCGTGAAGCGCACGATGCTCGCCGGGCAGACGTTCGACTACGGCCCGGGACAGTACGTGGTGATCTCCCTCGACCTCCCGGTCACCGGCCACGTCCTGCGGGCCGGCCCGGACCGGCCGTTCCTCGGCATGGGCCTGACCCTGGACCCGGCCGCGATCGCCGCCCTCCTGCTGGACGCCCCGATCGCCGCCCGCGCCGACGCGTCCGGCATCGCGGTCAGCGACGCCACGGACGACCTGCTGGACCCCGTCGTACGGCTGCTCCGCCTGCTCGACCGCCCGGAGGACATCCCCGTGCTCGCCAAGCCCATCGAGCGGGAGATCCTCTGGCGCCTGGTCAACGGTCCGCAGGGCGGCACCATCCGCCAGATCGGCGTCGCCGACAGTCACCTGTCCCAGGTCGCTCGGGCCATCCGGCGCATCCGCACCGGCTACGCCGAGCCGCTGCGCATCGACGAACTGGCCAGGACCGCGGGGATGAGCGTCACCTCGTTCCACCGCCACTTCCGCGCGGTCACCGCGATGAGCCCGCTGCAGTTCCAGAAGCAGATCCGCCTCCAGGAGGCGCGCACCCGCCTGATCGTGGACTCCCACGACATCGCGGCGGTGGGCCACGCGGTCGGCTACGACAGCCCCAGCCAGTTCAGCCGGGAGTACCGCCGCCTGTTCGGCGCACCGCCGGGCCGGGACGCCGCCCGCCTGCAAGCCCTGCCACCGATGGACCCCACCACGGTCTGAGGGCTCAACCGGCCACCGCCCCGCGAGACGGCTTGCGAACGAGGTGTCGCCGGTAGAATGACGCACGAGGAGAGCAGGAGGTGGCTGACCATGACGGTTGTTACGGCGGAAGTGCCCAACCGGCCACTCACGCTCGACGACGTGACGCGTATCGCGGCGGCAGACCCGGATCACCGCTTCGAACTCAGCGAGGGGAACCTCCTCATCATGCCGCCGGGCACGTGGCGCCACCAGAAGATCAGCGGCCTGCTCTTCACCTGGTTCCTGACCCACGGATACCCGGACCAGGTCAACGTCGCACCCGGCGTCCGAACCGCGGCCGACGACCTGAACGGCCGCATCCCGGACCTGGTCGTCACGACCGAACCAATCGCTGATGAGATCGTCTGGCTCCCCCCGGACAAGGTCGCGCTGGCGATAGAGATCGTCTCCAAAGGCTCCGAACGCATGGACCGCTGGCTCAAGCCGGTCGAGTACGCGGAAGCCGGCATCCCCCTCTTCTGGCGCGTCGAGCCCGACGACACCGTCATCCAGTTCCGCCTCGACGGCAACCGCTACGTCGAGTACGGCTCCGCCCCGCTCAAGGATCTGCTCGACGGAGACGTCCCCGACCTGTCCTAGCGAGCGGGCCCGTCGCCGGTTCTTCGATCGCCTGAGGCAGTGCTGGTACCGCGCCAACGGCGGAGACGAATCCCTTGGCCTGCCGAAAGCGCCGCAGTGCATGCTTCACTCGCCGGAACTTCACCCTCCCGAAGCATGTCCCGCGGCCCGAATCCGTATCAGCACCGTCGCGGCAGCCTTGGATGATCGACCAATGGAGTTCCTGGTTGACATGGTGACCACCGTGCCGGGTGGCACGTCGGACGACGAGGTCGCCGACATGCGCAAGCTTGAGGCGGCGCGGGCGGCCGAGCTGGCGGCGTCCGGAAGTCTCCTGCGGCTGTGGCGGCCACCGCTGGCGCCGGGCGAGTGGCGTACATGGGGTCTCTTCAGCGCGGACGACGCGGACCAGCTGGAAACGGTCCTTGCGTCGATGCCATTGCGGGCCTGGCGGCACGACACGGTCACGCCGTTGTCACCACACCCGAATGACCCGGGCCAGCCGTCCCGGTAACCCGGTACACGGGTCTGCCCAGCCGGGTTCACACCACCGGCATTGGGAACTACGCGGTGAACCCGCGCCCGTCGATCCACCTCAGCAATGGGGACCGCCATGACCAGCACCGAGGTTGAGATCCTTCGAGCCGCTCTCGATCAGTGGAAGTCCGCCGTCGACGCTCACGAGCCGAAGCGCGTCGCGTCATGTTTCACCGACGACGCGATCTTCCAAGGCTTGCATCCGTACAGCATCGGCCCGCAGGGCGTAGCCGATTACTACGAATCGCAGCCCATCGGCATGACCGCCGCGTACGACATCCGCGAGACCCGCCGCCTCGGCGATGATCTGGTCCTCGGCTACCTCAACGTCGACTTCACCTTCGTCGACCGACCGATGGTGAAGGTGTACCTCTGCGTGATCGTGCGCCGGATCGGCGACGTCTGGCTCATCAACCACTACCAGGTGTCCCGACTCGGTTGACCGGCCGCATTCGCCGGGTCGGCGCCGCGCCGCGAGCCTCGCCGAAGGGTCTCGGGGCCGCGAGGTGCCTAGAGCGGAGTCTCCTGATAGGTCGCCTCGCGCCAGTTCCCGTCCTGGCGCAGCCAGACCTCGCCGACGAGCACGTCGCGGGGCACGGGCTTGTCTGCGTAGGTGCCATCGAGCGTGCTGCGGAAGCTGATGAGCGCTTCCTCGGGGCCGAGTGGCGTCGTGGTCAGGTCGTCCGTCAGGTAGCTGCGGAAGGCGTAGTCGTCCAAGTGGTCGAGCAGCTGTGCGCGCCCGTCGAAGCGCGCATAGGACATGATCGAGACATGGTTGTCCGTGACAAGCGCTGCGACCTTGTCCCGGTCCCGCTCGATGAACGCGGTCCGCAGCTCGGCCACGGCAGCGGCCAACTCGCGATGCAAACGATCCTCCTGCACGTTCGTACCCCCTTACTGTGGCCGGCCAGGCCCACGTCGCCCGAAGGCACGACCGTCGGGACATAGCGGGTGTAGTCCTACCCACCAGGGCGCCGGGTAACGCGGCTACGTTCGGGGCGTGGGTGGGTGGAGCCGTACTGTGTCCGGGTGCCGCACCCGCCCGGACCATCCACCGGCTGGTCAGTCGACCTCAGCACCGCCTTCGAGGAGTTGTTCGACGCGTTCGGACATCGGCCGAAGCCGGCCAACCCGAAGATGTGCGTCGGACACTGCATCAACCAGGCCGAGTACGAGGCATTCTGCCGGACCGCTCCCCGCGACCTGGACGATCAGTTAATCGACCGCTACTGGTGGAACGAGTCAGACGACTGGGACCTGACGACACACTTCATGCCGGCGATACTCCGCGCCATGCCGAGCGACCCTCTGGAAGGCATCAGGGATTTCAGTATCACCAGCGGCCTGAACATCCGCTGGCCGGACCTGACCGAACGGGAACGCGCCGCCGTCGAATCGTTCTGCCGGGCCTGGTTCGCCGACGTCCTGGGCCATCGGCCGACCCGTGGTCACACCGCCAGCCGGGTCCTGGAGGCCACCGCCGCGATCGGGCTCGACATCAGCCCATACCTGACGTACTGGGAGACGGTCGGCACGCCCGGCGCCTGCTGGCAACTCGACGACATGGTCCCGAGCGTCGTGAGCAACCCTGACGACAGCTACGCCAAAACGTTCTGCCGATGGCTGTTGACACCAGCTCCCCGGGCGATGATTGCCGAGTGCGGGCGCGGTGAGTTGACCGACAAAGAGCTCGAATGGCTGGAAGTCGTCGCGCGGGCAGCAAACCAGCACGAAGAGGACCCGCGGTAGCCGTCTGCATCTTCAGGCGACGCTGTGGCGTTGCGCCGGTTTGGCACACTGCCGCCGTGATCAAGGAGCTGGACGATCTGGACGGGGTCGACTGGGGAGCCCTCGGCCACGCCTGGGGCGCCGCCGACGATGTGCCGGACCTTCTTCGCCAGCTGATCGGGCCGGAGCCGCAGGCACGTGCGGGCGCGCTGAACGTGCTGCGCGGGACGGTGTACCTCCGTGGTGACGTGTTCGACAGCACCGTCGCCGCGATCCCGTTCCTGCTCGCGCTCGCGGGTGACTCCCGGGTGCCGGACCGGGCCGGCGTGCTGCGGCTGCTGGCCGGCATCGGGGGCGCGACCCGGCGCGAGGACCCGGGCCCGGACTTCGTCGCCGCTCGGGTGGCGGTCGCCGACGCCGCGCCGCTGTTGCTGCGTCTGCTCGACGACGCCGACCCGGACGCGCGCCGTGCCGTGCCGGCCACGCTGCTCGTCCGGCGCGGCGACGTGAGCGTGGTCCTGGCGGCGCTGCGCGCCCGGCTCGCCGTCGAGCCGGACACCGACGTCCGCGGCGCGCTCGTCGCGGCGGTCGCGGGCCTGGGCCGGCTCGCCGCCGCGGGTCTGGTCTCCGGCGTCGACCCGGCCGCGGTCGGCGCCTGGTTCGCCGGCTGGCTCGCCGCGCCCGGCCTGGCCGCCGCGGACGTGGGGAGCAGGCTCACCGCGGTCGCCGATCTCATCGACACGGCCCCGGAAGCGCTCACCGGTGACCTGATCCCGGCCGTGGCCGAGCTGCTCCGGGCGGACCTGCAGGCGGTACCGCCGGAGGCACTGCCGACCCTGAACGTGTCCCGCCAGTGGGACCTGGTCGATGCGGTGTCGCCTGCGCGCCTCGACGGGCCGCGGTCGGCGGCCGGAAGCCGGGACGCGCTCGTCGAAGACCTCAGCCTGGTCCTGGACGAACGGATCGAGGACCGCGTCGCGCTGCTCACGGGCCTGCTGTCGGCCGGCGCGCCGGCGGCGCGATCCGCCGCGCTGCGCCCGGCCCTGGGCCTCATGGGGTACTGGCGTGGCGACTACACCGACCTCGTCGCGCTCGTCGGAGCACAGCTCGCCGACGGTCGCCTGGCCGGCCGGGCCGCAATCGTCCTGGAGCATCTCGACGCGCTGGCCGCACCCGCCGCCGACGCACTGGTCGCCGCCGTCATGTCGGCCGCGCCGGAGTCCCAGTACGGGGACGGGCCTCCGCCCTGGGTCGTCACCTGGCCGGAGTGGGAACCCACCGTCGGCCCGACCGTGTGGGCGCTGGCCGCGCTCCAAGACGATCGGGCACTGCCCGCCGTGCGTGCGATCGTCGACCGCGACGTCCCGCCGTGCAATGCCGCCCCGCTCGCGGCCCGGTACGCCACGACGGCGCCCGACCTCCTGCTCACCGTCCGCCGCCGCTGCATCGAGTCGACGGACAGTGCCGCAGCCGGACACCGCCGGGTCCTGACCCAGGTCGCCGCGGCGCTCGGCCCGTCCGCCGCCGAGGCCGTGCCCGAGCTGCTCGCCGGACCGATCGACTTGATGACCGCCATCACCCTCGGCCGCATCGGCCCGGACGCGGCGGCGGCCGTCCCGGCGCTGCGGGCCATGCTCGACCGCGACGACGGCGTCGTCGAGGCCGTCGCGGCCGTCGCGTTGTGGCAGATCACGGGCGAGGCGAGGCAGGCGGTCGAGTTGCTCGCCCGCCACCTCGACGAACCGTGGGACGCCACCACGGTCGCCGCCGACGCGGCGGGCCGGCTCGGCCCGGCCGGGGCCGCCCTCGAGGCACCGCTGCGCGCCCTCATCGACGCCGACAACGACGACATCCACGTCGCCGCGGCCCAGGCCCTGTGGCGGGTCGCGGGCGACGCCGAGACCCCGTTCCCCGCCCTCACGCGGCTCTGGGCCGCCAGGCCGAGACACCGCTCGGAGATCACCACCCACCTCGCCGCGATCGGGCCGGCGGCCCGGCCGATGCGTGATCTCGTCGCCGCTGAACTGCAGCATCGGTTCCGGCACAGCGCCGCGCTCAACGGCTGGTCCAGCAGACAGGTCGTCCTCGACCTCGCGCTGCTCCGCGACAGCCACACCATCCTCGCCGCGACCAACTGACCGGGAACGCCTGCCCCGCCGGGGCGCCCACCGCGGCAGCGATCCATGTGCAGAGTTGCGTCGGCCCTGGGGCCGACGATGAGCATGGCAACCTGGTCGGCGCCAGCGATCTGTCCAACCGGGCCAGGCAGGCGTTCACCTGACCTCGGTCGCAATCCGGCAACCACGGCGTACTGGACAACGCCGAGCCACCCACGAGGGCAGCGGCGACGGCGGGAAGGTCGCCAGATGATCGTCGCGCACTTGAACCTGCCGTAGACGACGCCGGGGTGTCCGGGGGTGTGGGTGGGCGAAGCCCCCACCGGGAGCGGCCGAAGGCCGCGCGGAGCATCCGGAACCACAAAGCGAAGCGCCCCCCGCGCTGAGCAGGGGGCGCCTGTGGTGGACCTGACGACTGCGTACTTGAACCCGCCGTAGCGCGACCCACGGTCGGGGGGTGTGGGTGGGCGAAGCCCCCCACTGGGGAGCAGGCGAAGCCTGCGCGAGGAATCCGGAACCACCAACGGCAAGCGGCCCCCGCCGCGAAGCAGGGGCCGCTCAGTGGTGGAGGTAACGCTCGCTTACTTGAACCCGAATAGAAAAATCATCAGCGTGATGAAGTGCCATGAATATGGACATTCCCTATTATCATCGTTCAATCATCGTTATCCTACACCAAATACGTAGACAATTCCGCGAACAACCAAGCGTTGACTCGTCGCACACAACGACAGTCCGACATTGCAGAGCCGTCCAGGCCCACCGCCAGGCAAGCTCGACCAAAAGCGGCCAGGGCGATCATGAAGATCCGATGGGTCTAGATCAAACTGCCCTGACGCATCAGCAACCCCCGAAGATTCCCGCGGCCTGTCGAACAACTTGCAGTTGCTCCCGCATGTAAGGTTGGCGCCTTAGTAGCCCTTGGAGCAGCACCCCCACCAACAGATCTGAAGAATCTTCGAGGTAGGACATGGCCGGACCCCACCGAGCTGTGGATGCAGACCTGACACTCATCGCCCAGCGAATCGCACAAGCCGAAGGCACTGGCGAACTGAACCTCGAAGGCATATCGCTTCGAGAAATTCCGCCGGAGATCCAGGACCTGAGGCATCTCAGGTCCGTCTTTTTGGCGGGCACAGGTTTGCGTGTTCTACCACCATGGTTCGGAAACCTAAAGTCGATCCAAGTACTCGATCTAGCCGCCAATCCACTTAAGGGATTTCCCAACGCCATCCTTGGATTACACAACCTACAACAGCTTGGCCTAGCGGGAACAGGTATCGTCCAGTTGCCAGACAGGATCGTCGAGCTGCGGCAGCTCGAAGCACTTGTCCTCTCGGGTAACAACATCCTGTATATGCCACTTCAAATATGCGAGCTTCCGAACCTGCGCTTCCTTGATCTAGGAGACAATCAGATCGAGGACTTACCTCCGGAGTTTCACAAGCTTACGTGGCTAACGCACCTCTATCTTAACGGAAATCCATTTCGCTCCGTACCAGAGGCACTACGTACCGCCAGGACGCTCCGAGTTCTCGATTTGAGTAGAACCGGGCAGGCCGGTCTGCCAAGTTCTGTCGTTCAGATAGCCGGCGCATGCGCGCTACGACGACCGCCAGGCCAAACTGAGAACAAATATAAACCCCTTACAACTCTGCCCAACTGGCTCTTCTCCAAACTGAGACAGCTTGAGTACCTCTACCTCGGCAACCACGCGCTCTATCAATTGCCGCCGTCCCTACCAATGCTCCACAATCTTGTTGGCCTGTTCATTGCCGGCAACAGGGTTGGATTCCCCGGCGCACTTCTGCAACTAGCGAAAATCCAGTATCTGGATCTGCGGGATAACGGAATTACGGTTGCCCCGCAAGGCCTCGACCGCTTGTCGGCACTCCGGTATTTGGATCTTAGGCAGAATGATCTACCCGTCCCTCCAGAGATTCTCGAGAAGCCTCATGAAGCCCCATCGATCGTCGACTACCTCGCTCGCGTTGCAACCAATACACGACCACTGAACGAGGCGAAGCTGCTGGTTGTCGGCGAAGGCTCTGTTGGTAAGAGTTCACTCATTCGTCGTCTTGTACGTGACGACTTCGACCCGCACGAGAGCAAGACAGAAGGCATCGACATCACACGTTGGAAGCTGATGGTCGATGACACTGAGACAACTCTTAATACGTGGGACTTTGGCGGGCAGGAGATTATGCACGCCACCCATCAGTTCTTCCTTACGCGCAGGTCTATATATCTTCTGGTTATAGACGTTCGACAGGGTGAAGAGCAGAATCGCGTTGAGTATTGGCTCAAGCTGATACAAACATTCTCGGGCGGATCGCCGATCATTATCGTTGCGAATAAGGGCGACCAAGCAATCCTCGATATTGATCAACGCGGTCTCAAAAATAAGTATCCCGACATCGTCGGCATCGTCACGACTTCATGCATGCGTGCGACCGGCATAAATGAACTTCGCCGGCTCCTCACCGATACAGTTCGCGATCTTCCGCACGTGCGAGACCTCCTGCCTAGCGCCTTCTTTGAGGTAAAGGAACAGCTGGAGGAGATGGAAAGCGACTACATTTCAATTGAAGACTACGAACAATTGTGTCGTGAACAAGGAATCCTGTCACGTGGACCGCAGGAGGCGCTGGTCGGATTCCTTCATGACCTGGGGACCGTACTATGCTTCCGCGACGACCCACGCC
Source organism: Dactylosporangium sp. NPDC005572 (assembly GCF_040605515.1). Taxonomy (NCBI): domain Bacteria; kingdom Bacillati; phylum Actinomycetota; class Actinomycetes; order Micromonosporales; family Micromonosporaceae; genus Dactylosporangium; species Dactylosporangium sp. NPDC005572. The sequence continues at coordinate 32,337 of NZ_JBEXCY010000011.1, forward strand.
TTGCGGACACACACATCCTTAATCCAAGTTGGGTGACTGGAGGAGTTTACCGGATCCTGAACTCGCATCTGGCAGCCCAACGAAAGGGCCTACTGCGCTGGAATGACATAGACAAGATCTTGGATTCCCGAGAATATCCCGCGGATCGGCGACTATTCATTGTCGATATGATGCGGCGATTCGAACTCTGCTACGAAGCGGAGGGAATGTTCCTTGTCCCGGATCTTCTCACTAAGGAAGAACCCGACACCGGCGACTGGAGCAACTCACTAGCCTTCAACATCAAGTACGACGTCTTGCCATCCAACATCATGTGCCGACTCATTGTCCGAATGAATGATGCGATTAGCATGGGCACGGTTTGGCGAAACGGCGTCGTGCTCGCAATGGACTTCAATCGGGCCCTTGTGAAAGCCGACCGCGAGGACGCAATCGTTACGATTCTCGTGTCCGGATCAGCCGGAGGCCGGCGCGGATTGCTGACAGCAGTCAGGTCCCAGATCAGGTCAATCGAACGGACAATGCCGGGACTTACCGGCACGGAACTCGTCCCTGTACCCGATAAGCCTGACATCTGGGTTCCGTACAGGCATCTTCTCGACCTAGAGGCGGCAGGCCGCCCGACCGTGGTCCCGCAGGGACTGGTCAACGACTACAGCATCAGTTCACTGCTGGACGGCGTCGAAGACCCGCTTGAACGAGCGAGCAGTATGGCCAATGCCGCAAACGCAGCGGTCGATCAGGATCCGACGCCCGCTGCGGAAAATACCAAGCTGAACAAGAAGATGCTGATGTGGGGTATCATCGGCGCCTGCGCTGGAGTCGTTGCTATACCGGTCTCTATGGGCATTGCACTATGGACGGAGACTAAAGATGAGAATCTGCCAGCCCGGCCTCCGGTGGTGGAGAGTTCCGGGCCGCCGACCTCGGGTTTGAGCCCGAGCCAAGAAATTTCGTTAAGTCCGTCTCCATCACAATCGGTCAAACCGACGACCAGGAAGCCGTCGAAGTAGCGGACGTGTCCGCCGTAATTTGACCAGGGCACCTTATCGCGGGGGCCAGCTACATGTGGTTGGTGCCATCCTCGGTCACTCGATGCCAACTGGCGTGGCGATCCAGCAGCCGGTCAAGGCGCAACTCGCCAAGTTCTGCGCACGAGAGGACCGGTTCCTCGATCTGTTTGGCGGCCCGACTGGCCACAGGACAAGATCGCCTTGCGGCTCCACGGCATTCGCGACGAGCCGGGCCGGCTCGCCCGGCAGCTTGACGAGGTTCCCGACACCGCCGACGCGCAGGAGCAGATGCGAGACCTTCTCGATCTGCTGAGCGATCCGCAGGAGCTGCACCACCAAGCGACGCTAAGGCACGCCAGGCGCTCAACCGGACCTTCTTCGACCGAGTCGACATAACGCCGACGACCAAAGGACCGTTCGTTGCCCCGACGACCTTTAAGCCTAGGTCAAGCCGCTGCCCGAGATGGCAAGAGGCGGGGCCACCGATGTCGGTGACCCCGCCTCTGATGGCGATCTCCTCCGCGCCGCTCTTGCAGGCGCGGATGCGGTTACGCCATGGTGTGGAGCTAACGCTGTCCTACTTGAACTGTCCACCGAGCTGAAACTAGCGCAGGCGTCGTGGACAGCAACGAACTACGACCGCGCGGTACGTGCCTCGCCGGGGGAAGCGGCAAGGCGCGAGATCAGCTCCTTACTGAGACCACGACACGAACGGCTCCTTGCACCGGTCACACGGCGTCTCTTCATGAAGCTCTGCTTCCGCAGAGAAGTGCGCGCACGCCTTCCTCTGCTTGACGACCGAGCGGGCGAGAAGCTTCTGCCCGCTCCAGGTGTGGCCGCCGTTCGCCCGCCTAGCCAGCTCAGCCAGAATCGGACGAGCCTCGGGGAACGCAGTCGACAGGAGCGTCAGAGCGTTCAGGATCTCTTGCTGGTCACGCTGCGGTACTTCCATACGAGGACCCCCTCAGGTCTGACCCGTATGGCCCGGCCCCATCGCAACTGACCCGAGACGTCCGTGCGCCTTCTGGCGGACGACTCGTAGACTGCTGTACGGTGGTTGCGTACATGCAAGAGGCGCCCGGCGCGCCACGCGCGTCGGTTGCGATCTTGCATGTAGGCCCGGGCTAACGGGCCGTTCGTGCCACCAGGTTCGACTTGCCGGAAGAGCCCTGGTGAGCGTGGACAACTGTTGTGGTGGCGCAGTCGGTATCTTACCGCTGCGCCACCTCTTTGTACGTAGACAAACACACTCGACATCGACGGTATGCGCGCCCGACGCCAACGGCAAGCAATGCCTAAAGTTTGTCCGATTTGACACGTTTGAGAAGTTTCGACTACTTGCCACTCTCACGATTTAGCGCGTCTTCTAGGTCGCGGACGATCGCCTGAAGATTGTCGAGACTGGCTGCGGGGAGAAAAGGATCGCGCATTCGACCATGCGAGATATCTGAGAGTAGCTTGTAGGCTGCAATGGAACGGCGCACAACACCATATCGTTCATCCTGCGCTTTCGCGTCAAGGCCCGGTTCGCCTACCCAGATCATCAACCGCCTGGCTACGTTTCCGCCGCCAACCCCGTCCTTTAACACTGTGCCGGGAATGCCTGCGGCTACCCGCTCGATTCTAATTCGTAGCAGCAACAGACCGAGATGGGCGCGCGTTACGGCGGCCCCCGGCCATCCAAGGCACGCTTGTTCGATTTCATTAATAGGCGTCGCCGGCCATTTCCTGCCCACCACTAGAACTGCTCGCTCATTTTGCGGACCATGGCGATGAGTTCCCTCGTTTGCTTAATCCATTCTCTCCTTTGCCAGTTGTTCGACTTCTCCGCATTCCCATGCGCACCGGAATTTAACGCGTTGATCGTTCTCTCGAAGCCCGTCAAGTCCACCGGGCTAATGCCGAGCTGATCAGCATAACTATTAAGCAGGTTTAGCTGACCCCTGCTATCGCCCGCATGCTCTCGGCGTTGATCCACCGTCCGCTGGTCCACACGTGCGCGTCGTGCCAAAATTTCGACCTGAGTCCAAACTTCGGCATCCAGTGCCTGCCTGCACATTGCAAGAACGAGCGAGGAAAGCGCCTCCTTGGTTGCAAGGTCACGTGCTGTAGGTGAGTTAATAGTCTCTAACAGATCATCGAGATGCCGAAGACCCGGGGCCGTCGCGTCCGATACTCGAACAACGGAATCCTCGCCTAAGACACGGTCAAGCCGGATATGCTCCGCCCATATACCGAGCGCTCTTAACTCGTGCCAAAGGCGATCATCGTGCGTGAAGACAATTATTTGCCGACCGTCCGAGAGATCCGCAAGTAATGACGCCAGGTACTGGACCCTGCCGAAGTCGAAACTGTGAACCGGATCATCCAGAACAAGAAAGCCAAACGGGCTATCGGGTTGCATCGCGCGAGGAAAGTACGTGGCAAGTGTCAGGGAATTTCGCTGACCAGTGCTGAGAATATTTGTGGGCCGATCAGTCGACGGTATCGATATTCCTCCCATTGATAGACCGATACTTACCTTGCCAGCTCTACGGGTTCCGCCCGCAAGAGCCACGTCAGTTACCGCCAGATCGGTATCGATGCTTAGGCGACTCCAGATGTCTTGAACGCTTTCGGCGATTGGGCGAAACAATTCATCGCGAGTCGTTTTCGTCCACTTGACTACCTGCTTATCTAGCCGATCTGCCGTCTCACCACGCTTAACGGCGCCGGCCCTCCGATCCACGGCATCTAGCCACGATTCAATCTTCTTAGTAGCTTCAGATCGCCGAACTACGGACTGGTCACGGCTTTCCTGCACTTTCCGCCTATAGGGTTCGAGGCCATCCGCTAGAGCTGTCGCTTCGCTCACCCAAGAACGCAATTCTGCTTCGGTCACCTGGCCGACAGTTAGATTCGACCGGGATCGAGCAAGATGCTCCCACGCTTTGAGCAGTTGACCACTTTGATCGGCTTTCTCGAATGCACGCTCGAAGTCAGGCGATAGGCGCGTTGGAACAACGTCTAGGACCTTACTCATGCTAGACGCTACCAATAGTTTGATTTTGCGGTATTCTGCAAGATCCGAGTCCAGCGCGTTCAGCCTCGCTCTAGCAGTGTCGCTCCACTCAACACCTTCGGATCCACAGATTGGACAGATGCCCTCGGGGTGCTTTTTTGAAAGAAGGTGGGATAACGCACTATGGAGCGACTCTGCCGTATCAGGAATTTTAGCTTGCGCCACCCGAAGGCGACCCATCAAACTGCAGCATTGCTCTACGATCTCTAGATCAATTTCCCACTTGGGCGGGATAGGCACCGCTCTAGTCGCCAACTCACTGGGCCGCTCGCTGAGCGCCCGAACAGTTGCAATGGCCTCAGGCTCCGGTATCGCGCGGGCTGTCTCGATACATTCGTATAGTGTTGAGTCTTGAACCGCAGCGGCCGCCGCAAGGGCTGTAGAGTACGCCGCCTCAATTTCCCGCTTCGCATCTCGGCCTTGCGCACGGACGTCGTCAACCCTTTTTTGCAGCTCCTCCAGTACGTCGAGCGGAAGTCCGCCTTTCAAGAAATCATGGAGGTCCTCAGGCCTTTCGATAAATGGGGAGATTTCAGGATACAATAGCACTGGCCTGTATAGCTGATATGCCTTATTCCATTTCTCGTTGACCGTCGAATTGACTACGCCGACTTGGCGCCATTCGACTCGTCCATCCCCACTACAAGCGAGATCCACCACGTCCTTGCCGTTCGAGATGGTGACCACAATGCGCCTGGACGGAAAATGTAGGTTGGTTTCGGCAATCTCATATCCGCGACGCGCCCCGTTGCTCATGACGTGACGTACCGCATCGGCAATACTGGTTTTTCCCACGCCATTGCGCGCAGAAACTATCAGGACGCCCCGCTTGGGAAGAACAGGAATATTTACGGCAGTTTCGCCAATTCCGGCATGCCCGCTCACTTCAATATTTTGGATGAACCAAGGAGTAGAATCTCCATTTGATCCGTGGTCAGCCTCGCTGTCTTTGTGCGCGGCTTCCGACAACTCCACCAACAGCTCGCCCATTTCGGACTCCAGGGTGGGAGCAATTGACAGTACGTCAGTCCACCAAATAATACGAACTGCCTGCCGCTGCGCCACATTTGCTCCCTGGCGATATCACCGAAATGCGTGGAAGTCAGCCAATGCGCCCGGTCTCCCTTGCGGTAAGCAGGGCGGCAATTGAGTCTAGTTGACCACCTAGATCAACATAAGAGGTGTCACCTCGATGACGACCGCGACGGCAGGGCCTGCGATCCCAGAGGTCAACACCCTACCGATGCAACAGTTCAACCAGACCAGTCCAGTTGGTCGGCATCGAAGTTCAACCATCGCTGGACGTACCGGCCGTCCCAGGACGTCCGGACCAACGCGGTTGGGTTCTGGCCTGCACTCCGAGACGCTCACACCCTCGGAGCAGAACGATTGGGCCAGCAAGATCCTGGGAGCTAACTCACCATGCTGACAGATCCGAATCCGTCCGCTGTAACTACGCAAGCAGGCGTCCAACCTGAAGCGAATCATGCACTCGATCTTGAGACTAGCTCCGCTTGCGGTGATTGCATCACTTGGGCCATCAGGTACACGGTTGCGATGCAGGCGACCTACTACCTGACTCTGCACATCGTGAGTTCACGGCTTCGTGAGCACGTTCTGGAGGATCTGGCAGCTGGCTACGCTACGGCGGTGACCAACAGGGAGGTTGCCTCATTCGCCGAGTACTTCGAGGCGTACATGGAAGAAGTTGAGCGAGGGCTAGACCCGGAGAAGCTTCACGGGAGTGAACACATGCACGAGTTTCGGCGGGTTTGGTCGAACCACGCGGTCCGCTTGGGTGAGCGGCAGCTGCGGCAGGCGCGACGGGCTGAGAGGCCTAGGCGGCGTAGAAGGTAGCAACAGACCAGACGCGCTCGATGGCGGTCATGTAGCTGTCGGTCAAGCCATCCGGCTCCTCATGCCGAAGGTGCATGACTGGGGCATGGGCAGCTGGGACGCCGTGGATGTGGAGGTTGACCAGGGCATCGTTGTCGGCTCGGTAGATCGAGTCGTAGAGGACGGTGTCGTGAAGGCGGACTTCCACGTGTGGGAGGCGTTGGAGCGGCTTGATGAGGACGAGAGCGTTGCGGATGCGGGCGGCCATCAGGTCGCCAATCTGCTCCTCGGCGCCTCTGGCCGCTACGTACTGGCTGTTGACGTCGCCCAGGGCGATCCGGATCGGGACGCCGGCCTTGGCCTTCGTGGCGAGGGTGCGGAGGATGACTGGGTCTTCCAGCAGGAACAACGCGCTGTACGCGACGATGTCGATCGCCTCGGTCGCCCGGCGGAAGACGGAGCGCCAGGTGTCGAGCGGGACGAGGCTGCGGTTGGCGTAGGTCATCCGGACTTCGTTCGTGCTGGTCTGCGGTTCTCTAGGGACGGTGTCTGGCCAGAGTTCGGCGACTGACCAGCCTGTCATCCGGGACAACTCGTTGCGGTAGCGCGGGTATGGGATGCGGCCGTTGAACCAGCGGTCGACGGTCTTGGGGTCGACCTGGAGGTGGGTGGCGACGTCGAGGGCGTTGAGGCCAGCGCTGGCGAGTGCGCGGGTGAGCGGATGTCGCATGGTGACCTCCTGCTAGCCATCGAGTGCAGACGATTCTAGTCAAGAAGTCCCTAGACGTCCCTCGGATGCGGTTTCTGGGTGAGGGCGTACCGGGAAGGCCGACGAGGAACGGCACGCCTTGGCCACCCGGCCCGCCCAGGTGCGATGTCGGGTGGACGGAAGCGAGACGGCATGGCAGGGCATGAGGCGGCGCAACGGGCGGCGGATGCGTTGGCGGTTGCGTTGGAGGAAGCTGGCTTCGACGTCGGGCGGGCGTTCCCAGACCTGCGGACCACGGTGGACCAGGCGGGTTCCGCGCGTGTCGAGATCGGTCCCATGGCACCAGACGTCGCGGGTCAGCTTGCTGGGCTGCTGACCGAGGCGACCGGAAGAGGCGTCACCCTGGGAGACTGACAAGCGATCGACACGGCAGAGAGGGCGTCATGCGGTCGACGGCTTGGGGTGCCTACAAGGGCATCGCGGAGGCGCTGCGCGCCCGGCTCGTCGGTGGTGAATTCCAGCCGGGAGACGTGCTGCCGTCGGAGGCCGCTTTCGTCGCCGAGTACGGCGTCGCGCGGAACACCATGCGTCGAGCGCTTGCCCAGCTCGCCGAGGAAGGGCTGATCACCACCCAGCCTGGTCGAGGGCGGCTGGTCAACGCACCGGGTCGACACAGCGAGCCCGCACAGCCGCAGTATCAACGCATCGCCGCTGAGTTGCGGGCGCAGATCGAGTCGGGGGAACTCGCGGCGGGGGCGAAGTTGCCGAGTGAGTCTGGGCTGGTGGCGCTATATGGGGTCGCCAGAGGGACGGCTCGGCAGGCGCTCGCCGCCCTTCAGGACGTGACGGTGTCGGTGCAGGGCAAGGGTCGCTTTGTGAAGCCTCGGTGATCGACGGGCCTTAGTCTCGGACATGTGGAACATGTGCCGTGGGCTCGTGAACTCGCCAGTCGTCTGCTCGCCGAGCCGCTGCCGGTTCGGTGGGCGCACGTCCAGGGCGTCGGGCACACCGCTGAGGACATCGCCCACGTCGTCGGGGACGATGCTGAACTGCTGATCTGTGCCGCGTGGCTGCATGACATTGGCTACGCGCCGGACCTGAACAAGGCCGGCTTTCACCCACTTGACGGTGCCCGCTACCTGCGTGATGTCGAGCAGGCCGATGAGCGGCTGATCCGGCTGGTCGCCAACCACTCATGCGCGCTGATCGAAGCCCGCAACCGCGACCTCGCGGGCGACCTGGCGAGTGAGTTCCCTAGCCCGGCCGACTTCGTCCTCGACGCGCTGACGTTCTGCGACATGACGACCAGCCCGACAGGCCAAAGGACCAAGCTCGACCAGCGGTTAGAGGAGGCGTTCCAGCGCTACGGCGACGGCCACCTCGTCACCCGGTCGCTTACCGAGGCACGGCCGCTGCTGGAGGGCTCAGTTCAGCGCGTGCGGGCCGCTCTCGACGGTCGCTGACGTCAGTCGGCCCTGCTCGTTGCGTGTCCACCGGCGTCCGGCGCTGTCCAGGAACTCGATCTCGACGGGTTCCGGGTCGACGTACGAGCGCAGCCACGACGCCGGCGCTGGGCGGCGGATCGTCTGGCCCGGTGGGACCAGGCCGACGAACTCGGCGTCGCCGCCCTCCGGCATGGGAAGTTCGACCTCGTAGATCGGCATGTCGCTGGCGTTGTGGATGTGGAACGCCAGTTCCCGGGAGCCGTCGGGCTTGCGGTGCATCTCGACCCAGGCGCTGATCCGGGCTGCCTGCCCGCGGCGCATGTCCTCGGCGCGTTCCGCCTCGCGGTTCTGCTCCCGGCGCAGGAGGACGAACCCGACGAGAAAGGCGCCCACGGTGCCGAGGGCGGAGAAGACGCTGCCGAAGGCGTTGATCGCGTCGCTATCCAAGGTGCAGCGCCTCGCCGCCGGTGAGGTAGTGGGTGATGCGCAGGCGCATCGAGCGGTCCATCTGCAACCCTGGGATGTCGGTGGGCGGCACCCAGTGCACCTCGCGCGACTCGGAGCTCGGCGTCGGCACACCGCCAACAGGCCGGGCGATGTACACGATGGAGAACTCCTGGCGGGCCTCGCCGTTCGAGGTGTAGAGGATGACGTGCTTGGGGTCGGTGAAGATGCCGACCAGGCCGGTCACCTCGACCTGGATCCCGGTCTCCTCAAGGGTTTCCCGCACCGCGCAGTCGGTCATCGACTCGCCCGGGTCCATCGCCCCGCCGGGCAGCGCCCAGTTGTCGTTGTCCGTCCGCCGGATCAGCAGCACCTCACCGGAGGAGTTCACGACGACGACGTTCGCGGACGGGACAACGCTGTTGACCGCCGGGGCGGCCGGGTCGTCGTAGTAGTCGATGCGGCGAGCCAAAGGGACCTCAATCCAGTGGGGTGCCGGCGGCCCAGACCCGGTCGAAGCTCTCGACGTAGGTCCCGACCATGTCCCCGCCCGCGACGTGCCGCAGGTGCAACACCGGGGCGTTCGAGGCCGGCGTGGCGTAGATGTGGGTGTTGACGAGGACCTGGTCGTCGGCGCGGTAGATCGAGTTGTAGAGGATCGTGCTGTGCAGCCGGAACTCGATCCCGTCGACGTCGCGGAGCGGCTGGTAAAGCACGATCGCGTTGCGGCAGCGGGCGCCCATGTCCATGTCGATGCCCTCGTCGATCCCGCGCTGGCGGACCTCTTCGCTGTCCGGGTCACCGATCAGGATGCGGATCCGTACGCCGTCGGAGGCTTTGCGGCGAAGGATCCGCAGGATGCCGGTGTCCTCCGGGATGAACAGGCCGCTGTACGCCAGGATGCCGATCTCACGCTCGGCGTTGTCGAAGAACGTCCGCCACAGGTCTGACGGCACCGTCCAGCGAGCCGGGTAGATGTTGATGATCTCGCTCTCGGACGCGTTCGCGACATGGTCCCGCGTCAGCGCGTCCGGCCACAGATACGACTCGTCAACGCCCAGGTGGGCCGCGACGGCATAGCGGTGGCGACGGTACGGGAGCCGGCCGCTGATCCAGCGTTCGACGCTCTTGGGGTCGACTTCGAGGACGTCGGCGAGGCCGGTGGGCGTGATGCCGCGTTCCAGCATCGCGGTCCGCAGGCGTTCGTTCGGCATGGCTCCCCGTCGCAGGACGTCCCGGCAGATGACCACCTTAGGCGAGACATCTTCAACACGTCCAGCCATGCCCTGACCACGTCCGGTCATTTTGCAGATTCTCGATACATCGAACGATGACGAACCTTCACCGACCTCCCGACGGCACCTAAACTCGAACATGTGCAACATGTTCGCGAGTTGTCGAGGAGGTCTGGCGACGAGCGAAAGGAGACGCTTCGTTGCCACTGCCCGCCCCGATCGACGGTGAGGACCGCTGCCCCTGCGGCGCGCAGCTCGACCGGGACACCTCGAATTACTGCCGCAAGTGCCGCGCCCGCGTGCGCTGGCAGCGTCGCCACACCGGCCGACGCATCCACCACCGGCCCGGACCCGACTCCAACCAGACCAACCTCTAGGAAAGGAGGAACCACTGACCGTCTCGGTCTCCGCCGTGCTGCTACTCGGCGTGTTCGTCTACCTGCTCTGGCGGTACACCCGCATCTCGACCTGGCAGATCGCCGTCTGCGTCCTGTTCGGCTACTTCCTCTCCACCTCCTCCGTCGGCCCGCAGATCCTCCGCGTCATCACCGCCCTGGTCCACTACGTCGCCGGGCTCGGCCTGTGACCGCACGCCGCGACGGATGGGTCATGGCCGGCATGCTCATCGCCGCGACGTCCGCGGCCGTCGCCAGCTTCACCGGCCTCCGTGGCCTGGCGCTGCTGAGCGGCTGGCCTGAACGGCTCGCCATCCTGCTTCCCGTCACAATCGACGCCTACGCGATGACCTCGGCCAGGGTGTGGCTGGCCGGGGTCAGCCCCCGCCGCGCCATCCGCTTCGCCCGCGCAAACGCCATCGGCGCCATCACGACCAGCATCATCGGCAACGCCATCTACCACGCCGCAGCCGCCGACCTCCTCGACGTCACCTGGCCCGTCGTCGTGGTCGTCGGCGCCGTACCGGCGGCCGTCCTGGGTCTCACCGCTCATCTGCACGCGGTCCGGACCGCCCAGGACTCGGCACCCGAAGCGCCGGAACCGGTCCGGACCCAGTCCCGGACCGACGACGAGCTGCTGGCCGCCGCACGCCAAGCCGACGCCGAACACCGGACCGCGAACAACGGCCGCCCGATCACCCGCGACTCACTCAGAACAGCGCTGCGCGTCTCCGGCCCAAAAGCCACCGCCCTCCGCCGAACCCTGGCGGCCGAACGAGAGGAGGCACACACCAACTGATGGCCGAGGCACCCAAGCCCACCGTCGACCGCGACGCCGTCCGCGCCCACGTGGACGCCGCCCTCACGCGCGGCACCCGCGTCGCACTCTGGACCGCCATCGCCGACATCCCCATCCTGCTCGCCGAAATCGAACGCCAGTCAAGCCTCCTCACCAACGCCCGCACCGAGTTCGCCAACCTCCTCGCCGCCGCCAACGCCACCCTCACAGCGGCGCACAACGGCGACCCCGACCCACTCACCTACCTCCGAGACGAGGTCCGGCGATGAGGTCATACGGCCGCAGACACCGCGCCTGGCAGCGCCACCACGGCCAGCCCCTCCTCCTGCTCGCCGACCGGCCGAGCCTGACCCTGGCGGCGGCGCGTGCCCTGTTCCGCTACCGATCCGAACTCGCACCGCTCGCCACCGCACTCGCGCTGTTCGTCGGCGCCGCGATCCTGCACAGCAGCCACCCGGACACCTGGCCGTGGATCCTGCTCACCGCTGCCATCGCTGCGGCGCTGACCCTCGCCCGCGGCATCCCGTGGAACATCGACCGCGCCGAGGAACGCCTCTACGCGGGAACCGCGACGGCAGCGGCCGGCGTTTGGCTGGCGGCAGCGACAGTCGTCGGGCCGACCAGCGACCCGCTGCCGATGCTGCTGGCCGCCGCCACTGTCGCGTTCGCCGTGCCCTGGTGGACCCACCGGCGCCGCCGAGCCCGGGTCCGCGTCGACCGGATCATCCAAGCCTGGCCCGACATCGCCGAACACATCGGCCTCGCCGGCTCCCGCATCATGTCCGCCGTGGTCGACGTCTGGGGATGGCGAGCCCGCCTCCACCTCACCAACGGCCAAACCGTCGCCGACGTCATCACCCGCATACCCGCCATCGAATCCGGCCTCGGCACCCGCCCCGGCGCCGTCCGCGTCGAGGCCGACCCGGCCCACGCTGGACGGTTCGTCATGCGAGTACTTGCCGCCGACCCACACGCAGGCGCCATCCCCTGGCCCGGCCCGACCATGCAGTCGATCAACGACCCGATCGACCTCGGCGTCTTCGAGGACGCCGCCAAGGTCCGGCTCCCGCTGCTGCGCAAGCACATCCTCATCGGCGGCACCACCGACGCAGGCAAGAGCGGCGTCCTCAACGTCATCCTCGGCAACCTCGCCGCCTGCCCCGACGTCGTCCTCTGGGGCATCGACCTCAAAGGCGGCATGGAACTCCGCCCGTGGGCGTCCTGCCTCGCCAGACTCGCCACCACACCCGCCGAAGCCGCCGCCCTGCTCCGCGACGGCGTCCGCATCCTCGACGCCCGAGCCGACGCCATGAGCCACAGCGGCGACCGCGTCTGGGAACCCACCCCACAGACGCCCGCGCTCGTCATCGTCGTGGACGAGTACGCCGAACTGGTCGACCAGGCTCCAACCGCCGTGGAAGCGGCGGAGTCCATTGCCCGGCGTGGACGAGCCACCGCGACAACGCTCCTCGCCGCCAACCAGCGGCCGACCCAGAAGTCCATGGGTGGGGGAGCGCTGCGTTCGCAGATGAGCGTCCGCATCTGCCTCCGAGTCCGCGAACGCCGCGACGTCGACCTCATCCTCGACAAAGGCATGCTCACCACAGGCTGGCACGCCCACACCCTCGACGCACCCGGCAAGTTCTACCTCCTCGCAGACGGCCACACCCAACCCAGACGCGCACGCGGCTACCTCGTCACCGACGACGACGTCCAAACCACCGCCGCTCGCTACGCCGACCACCGGCCAGCACTCGACCCACTCTCCGAGCAGGCCGGGGAGGTTATCGAAGGCGAAATCGTCAGCGACCCGGAGATCACGCTGCACCTGGCGCTCCGCGACGCCCCAACCGACGGACTGAGCGTCCCCGAACTCATGCACTTCACCGGCATGGGCCGGACGTGGGTGTACGACCGGCTCCAAGCCCGAGCCACCGACGGCCGCGCCGAACAGGTCACCCGAGGCCGGTGGCGCGGCGCGGACGAGGCAACGCCATGAACGTCCGCGCGGACGTCCGCCCGCGCGTCTGCGCACGTAAGCGCGCGGACGGACGGCGGACGGACGTTCGCGCGGACAACCCCACCGACCCACCGGAGAGGAGGCGCCCGCGCATCACCGCAAGCCGAGACGGCGACGACTTGTGCACCCAGATGAAGACCTGTTGATCCGAGCCATCGTGCTCATGGCCCAAGACCAAGCCCGACACCCACGTAAGACGGAGGACTGACCCATGACGCGGCACCACGACCGGCCGACGACCACCCGCAAGCGCGCGTTCGCCTACCTGCGCGTGTCGTCGGCCGGTCAGGTCAACACCGACTACGACCCCGAGGGCATCTCGCTCCCGGCGCAGCGGGCGGCGGTCCAGCGCCGCGCCGCCGAGCTGGACGCGGAGATCATCGCCGAGTTCGTGGAGCCCGGCCGTTCGGCGACGACGGTCGACCGGCGGCCAGAGTTCCAGGCGATGATGGCCCGACTCAAGGCCGAGCGGGACGTCGACTACGTGATCGTCTACGCCCGCTCCCGCCTTCACCGCAACAGCATCGACGCGGCGATCACCAAGCGGGACCTGCGCACGGCCGGCGCGACACTGATCTCGGTCATGGACTACACCGAGGACAGCGCGATCGGCGACCTGGTCGCCACGGTCCTCGACGGCGTGAACGAGTACCAGTCGCGGGCGGCGGGCGCCGACATCGCGTACAAGATGGGCCAGAAGATCATCAACGGAGGCTTGGTCAGCAAGGCGCCGATCGGCTACCTCAACGTCCGCGAGCGGTTCGAGGGCCGAGAGGTGCGCACGGTGAAGGTCGATCCGGAGCGCGGGCCACTCATCAGGACGGCGTTCGAGCTGTACGCCACTGGCGACTACGGATTTCACGCGCTGATCGAGGCGCTGACCAACGCCGGTCTCCGCACTCGCCCGACAAAGCGGTTCCCGGCCGGGACGCCGATTTCGATCAACTCGCTCGGCAACCTGCTCCGCGACCGCTTCTACCGAGGCTTCGTGTCCTACAAGGGCCAGGAGTACCAGGGCCGCCACGAACCCCTCGTGAGCGAGGAACTGTTCAACGAGGTACAGCGGATGCTCGAACGGAAGCGCGCCGGAGGCATCCGCGAGCGGAACCACAGTCACTACCTCAAGGGCGTCGTCTGGTGCCACCGTTGCCAGGGCCGGCTCATGATCATGCGGGGCAAGAGCCACACCGGGAGCCTGTACTTCTACTACTTCTGCCAGGGCCGCCAGCGACACACCTGCGACCTGCCGTACCTGCCGATCGCCAAGGTCGAGACCGCAGTGATCGACAATTACGCCACGGTGATGCTGTCGAGCGGCCTCCGCGAAAGGATCACGACGCGAGTCGGCGAGGTCCTGAACCACTCCGAGACGACCAGGGCCGAGGTCCAGCAGCGGACAAGGGTGCAGCTCGCCAAGCTGGACGTCCAGGAAGACCGCTTCCTCGACCTCGTCGGTGACCCGGACTGGCCACAGGACAAGATCGCCCAGAGGCGCTCCGCAAGGTCCGCGACGAACAGACCAAGCTACGACGCCAACTCGGCGACATACCGAGGACCGGCGCGGCGCGCGAGACACTGCAAGAGTTGCTTGACCTGCTCGAAGATCCGCAGGAGATGTACCGCCAGGCCACCCAGAAGGCGCGGCAGGCCCTCAACCGGACGTTCTTCCACCGCCTCTACCTGGACGCCGACCGGGAAGGGCCGTTCGTGGCGTCCGATGAGCTGCAACCGCAGGTCAAGCCCCTCGCCGAGATAGCAAGAGGCGGCGTCACCGTTGCCGGTGACACCGCCTCTTCGAGCGATCTCCTCCGCGCCGCTCTTGCTGGCGCGGGTTCGATTACACCCTCCATGGTGGAGGTGCCGGGAATCGAACCCGGGTCCTTCGTCGCTTTGTTAGGACTTCTCCGAGCGCAGCTCGCTGTGCCTCTACTCGGCCCTACCAATCACGCGAGCGAGTTGGTATGACGGGCCCAGCCACGATTAACCTCGCCGTGCGAGCCCCGTGACGAGACTCGGTTGGCCAGCCTTCTAGCTGATGCCGGCTACCGGGCCGAAGGCAATCCCGGGCCGACAGAGCTTAACCCTTACTTAGGCAGCGAGGGTAAGCTCGGAGCGCTTCATGTTGGCGCTTATTGTTTTCCGACGACTGATTCTCGAGACAACGTCGGCTTCCTCGGCTCGCTTCCCCTAACGCTGCGCACAAAGTCGAAACCAGTCACCCCCGCGCGCGGGAAGTGGTGGCGTGCTGCACCACACAGCCCCACCATGTTACACCCCCAACCGTCAAAGATCACGGAGTTGCGGCGCACGGGCGGTCGTCGATCGTGCAGTTGATCGGCTCGTTGCGGGCGTCCGGGCCCTCCACCTCGAACGACATCGTGACCGCTCCGCCCGGGGGGACGGTGCGGGTCGCCTCCGTCGGGGTGAAGACGGTGCGCACGTCGGCGCGGGTCATCACGGCGCCCTGCACGTTGCGCACGGTCAGGTTCAGGGTCGGCAGGGTCACCACGAGCGTCCAGTCGGTCGCCTGGGCCGGGCCGGGGTTGGCGATCGTGATCGTGACGCGGTACGAGGTGGGCTGGAGGTTCTCCGAGCGGTACGCGGCGGTCAGCCGGGCGGTCACCCGGACGGACGGGGCGGACGCGGCCGGCATCGCGGCCTGCGCGGGGCCCTCGGTCGGGCCGCCCACGCGCGGCGGGCCGGCGGGGTGTGGCAGCGTCGCCGTGCCGACGAGCAGGGCGCTCACCGCGATGAGTAGCAGGATCGCCGCCACCGCCTGGTTGCGGCGGTCGGCGGACCAGTTCCGGACGCCGGCCAGCCGGGCCCGGACCCCACGCGCCGGGGAGGCCGCCGGCACCGCGGCCACCCCGCGGGCCCGCACCGCCGCCGAGGCGAAGCCCGGCATCGACGTCGTGGGGCGCGGGCCGGCCGTCGCCCGTACCTCCGAGCTCAGTCCCGGCGCGGACCGGCTGGCACCGCCGGCCCGGCGCGGCAGGCGGCTGAACGGGCCGCCCTCGTTGCGCCGGACCGGGGGTGACGCCGGCAGGCCCTTCGCCAGCGTGGCGACCAGGGGGCCCTCGAAGAGGGCGGTGTACGTGTCGCGCAGCACCCGCCGGCGCAGCGTCCCCTGCCGGCCCAGGAATCCGCGCTGGGTCAGCGTCAGCCGGCTCCCCTCGCCGCGCTCCTCGATCGTCAGCGCGACGACGGTGTGCAGGTTGCGCGCCTCCCACCGCATGACCAGGCGGTGGGGTGCCTCGGCGGTGACGACCTCGCCCTCGACCGGGTCCTCGAGCCCTTCGAGGCCCTCGGCGTGGAAGGTGAACGTCCCGTTCTCGCGGACCATGAACCGCCTTGCGGGCAGCCAGTCGGTGACGAGCCGAGCCTCGGTGAGTGCGCGCCAGACCGCCGCGGGCGGGTGGTCCAGGTCAATATCGACCCGAATCTCGGTCACGCACGGACTCTATGGCCTTCACTCACCGTTTGCATGACGGAGATGCGCTACTCGTCGCGGCCCTTGTTCCGGCGGCCCATGACGCGAGCGATCTCCCGGTCCGCGTCGCGTTTCGCGAGCGTCTGGCGCTTGTCGTAGGACTTCTTGCCGCGGGCCAGCCCGAGCTCGACCTTGGCCCAGCCGTCCGAGAAGTACACCGACAGCGGCACCAGCGTGAGGCCGCTCTCGCGCACCTTCACCCCGACACGGTCGATCTCCTGGCGCTTGAGCAGGAGCTTCCGGATGCGGCGGGGCGGATGGTTGGTCCAGGTCCCCATCGTGTACTCCGGGATGTGCATCGCGTGCAGGAACACCTCGCCGTCGGAGAGCTGGCCGAACGCGTCGACGAGCGACGCCCGGCCGGCCCGCAGCGACTTCACCTCGGTGCCGGTGAGCGCGATGCCCGCCTCGAACGTCTCGAGGATGTCGTAGTCGTGGCGCGCCTTCCGGTTGGACGCGACGACCTTGCGTCCCTTTTCGCGCGGCATCGACCCCTCCACAGGTTCGTACGGACGCACAGAAGCGTATCGCGCCCGGCAACCCGGATTTCAGCAGAGACAACCCGGAACTTCCTGGAACGCCAGAGGGCGGGCCGTCGACCGGCCCGCCCTCTGTTGCGTGTCTGTCGTGTCAGACGCGGACGTAGAAGCGCAGCGTCACCCAGGCCGTCACGGCGCTCACCAGGCCACCCGCGCCGGCCAGGAGCGGCAGCATCAGCAGGATGTTGCCCCAGTCCACCGGGAGCAGCACGTTGGTCAACGCTTTCAGCGAGCCGTCGATGATGAACACCTTGGCCGCCACCAGCGTGCCGAAGCCCAGGATCGCGCCGATGATGCCGGCGAAGACCGCTTCGAGGACGAACGGGAGTTGGATGAACCAGTTCGAGGCGCCGACGAGTTTCATGACCGCGACCTCGCGCCGTTTGCTGTAGGCCGCCACCTGGATCGTATTGGCGACCAGGAGCAACGCCGCCGCGCCCTGGACGATGGCGACCGTCAACGCGAGCGTCTGGAGCGCGCCGAGCAGGTCGAAGACCCGGGTCAGCAGCTCCTTCTGGTCGACGATGTCGCTGATGCCCTCCTGCGAGCGGATCTCGTCGGAGAACTGCTTGACCGAGTTCGGGTCCTTGAGCTTGATCCGGAAGGACTCCGGAAGGGACTCCTCCTTGGTCGCGTTGACCAGGTCGGGAGCGTCCTTGAACTGGGTCTGGAACCTCTCCCAGGCCTGCTTCTTGCTCTCGTACTCGGCGGTCTTGACGAGCGGGTTCGACTCGATCGCAGACTTGAGGTTGGTGCGCTGCTCGTCGGTCACGTCGACCTTGAGGAAGACCGAGACCTCTACCCGCTGGTAAAAGAAGTTCTCCATCTTGTCGACCTGGAAGAAGAGCAGGAGGCTGGCGCCCAGCATCGTCAGCGACACGGTCATCGTGATGATCATCGCGATGGTCATGGTGACGTTACGCCAGAGCCCGGTCAGGACTTCGGACAGGACGTATCTCACGCGCATCGGGTGGGGTTCCTTCCCAGCGGACCCAGCAAAGCTACAGGTGCGGACGGTCTGGGGCTAAATCAGCCGTAGACGCCGCGTGGCTGGTCCCGCACGATCCGGCCACTTTCGATTTCGACGACCCGCCGGCGCATCTGGTTCACGATGTTGGAGTCGTGGGTCACCATGACCACCGTCGTGCCGGTCCGGTTGATCCGGTCCAGCAGACGCATGATCTCGATCGACGTGTCCGGGTCGAGGTTTCCCGTTGGCTCGTCGGCCAGAAGGATCAGCGGACGGTTGACGAAGGCGCGGGCCACGGCCACACGCTGCTGCTCACCACCGGACAGCTCGTGGGGGTAGCGGTGCTCCTTGCCACCCAGGCCGACGAGCTCGAGAACCTCGGGGACGACACGGCGGGCGACGCCCTTCGACTTGCCGATCACCTCGAGGGCGAAGGCAACGTTCTCGTACGCGGTGCGGTTGGGCAGCAGCCGGAAGTCCTGGAACACGCAGCCGATCTGCCGGCGGAACGCCGGGATGCGCCACGAGCGCATGGAGGTCACGTCGCGCTCATTGACGACGACCTTGCCCTTGTTGGGCGTGACCTCGTGCAGGAGCAGCTTGATGATCGTGGACTTGCCTGAGCCGGAGGGTCCGATGAAGAAGACGAACTCGCCCTTCTCGATGTTGACGGAAACATCGTCAAGCGAGGGGCGGGACGCCTTCGGGTACGTCTTCGTCACGTGGTCAAGCCGAATCACGGGACGTGAGTCTACGCGGTGTGACAACCGCGCCAAACACACGAAGTGCGTCGCGCGCGGTTTGCCGGAATTGCGGACCCGATGGGGGGACCCGAACGGCAAGGCAGCGCTCGATTCCGCCCGCGAGTGTGACGTACGCCTCACTTTTTCACAGAGGCCATCGATCACGGTCCGTGACTGACGGACTCCGCTCAGACGATCATGCGGTGGGGTCGAGCTCGCGCTGCTTCCGCCAGCGGATCCCGGCATCGATGAACGCGTCGAGGTCGCCGTCGAAGACGGCCACCGGGTTGCCGGTCTCGTGCTCGGTGCGCAGGTCCTTCACCATCTGATAGGGGTGGAGCACGTACGACCGCATCTGGTCGCCCCAGGAGCCGGCCACGTCGCCGCGCAGCGCGTCCATCTTCGCCGCCTCCTCGGCCCGCTTCACGGCCAGCAGCTTCGCCTTCAGCACGCCCATCGCGGTCGCCTTGTTCTGGATCTGCGAGCGCTCGTTCTGGCACGACACGACGATGCCGGTCGGCAGGTGGGTGAGCCGCACGGCCGAGTCGGTCGTGTTGACGCCCTGGCCGCCGGGGCCGCTCGAGCGGTACACGTCCACGCGCAGATCGTCGTCGGGGATCTCCACCTCATCGGTCTGCTCGACGACGGGCACCACCTCGAGTGCCGCGAAGGACGTCTGGCGGCGCCCCTGGTTGTCGAACGGGCTGATCCGGACCAGGCGGTGGGTGCCCGACTCGACCGACAGCGTCCCGTAGGCATAGGGCGCCTTCACCGCGAACGTGGCCGACTTGATGCCGGCCTCCTCCGCATAGGAGGTGTCGTAGACGTCGGTCGCGTAGCCGTGCCGCTCGGCCCAGCGCAGATACATCCGCAGGAGCATGTCGGCGAAGTCGGCGGCGTCGACCCCGCCGGCGCCGGCGCGGATGGTGACCAGGGCCTCCCGCGCGTCGTACTCACCGGAGAGCAGCGTGCGGACCTCGAGCTCCTCGATCGACTTGCGCAGCCCGTTGATCTCCTCGCCGACCTCGGCGAGTGACGACGCGTCGGCCTCGGCCTCGGCCAGCTCGAGGAGCACCTGGGCGTCGTCGAGGCGGCCGCGCAGGCGCTCCAGCCGGTTGATCTCGCCCTGGACGTAGGACAGCCGCGACGTGACCTTCTGGGCCGCCACCTGGTCGTCCCACAGGTTGGGAGCGGAGGCCTCCTGCTCGAGGTCGGCCTTCTCCTTCCGCAACCGGTCAAGGTCGAGCACCGCCTCGATGTTGCGCAGCGTGCTATCGAGCGACTTGAGCGATTCGGCGTGGTCCAGAGCAGTCACAGTCAAAGACTACGCCGCATCGCCGAACGTTATTTGCTGGGCGCGCCCTTGAGCCAGCCGAGCGCCGCCTTGTGATATCCGACGGCGAACTCGAGCGACGCGGCGGAGAAGTCGTCGCCCGCCTTCTTCGCCTCCTTGGCCATCTCGCGGGCCTCGGCGAGGGCCGCGGTGTGGTACTCGGCGGCCTGCGCGTAGACCTCCTGGAGCTGCTGGGCGGACTGCTGGGCGCCGAACGCCACGCGGAGCGCGACAGGGTTGCGCAGCGCCTCCCGGCCGGCCGGCTCGGCCAGCCACCGGGCGAACGCCCGCTTGCCGGCCGGCGTGATCGCATAGGGCTGGCTGGAGCGCGCGCCCGGCTTGCCGAGCTTGACATAACCCGAGTCGGCGAGCGCGGGAAGCTCACGGTAGACCTGGCTGCGCGTCATCGACCAGTAGGCGCCGAGGCGGCGCTGCGCCGCCGCCATCAACTGGCCCCCCGTCATCGGCCCCTCGTGCAGCAGCCCCAGCAGGGCAGCCGCCGTCGCGTTGACTCCAGAATCCGCCATGAACCCTACGCTGTCACTTTTCGCGGGCTCAGTCCAGGATTTCGGCAAATCCACAATGAACTGTCGCGCTGCGACTGTCGAGTTAGGACCGACCGAACGACGGCATGGTCGGGAACGCCGGCATCGACGGGAAGGTCGGCATCGGGTCACCGATCCCGGGGAGTCCGGTTCCGGACGGGTTCGGCGACGGTACCGAGGACGGCTGCTTCGTCGGCTGCTTCCCCGGCGCCGACGACGCTCCCGCGTCCGACGGCTCGGCGGAGCCCGGCCCCGGCGTCGGCTCGGCGCTCGGCCCGCCCGAGCCGGCGGGGGCCGGCGCGGGCGACGTCCCGTTCACCTGTTCCGGGGTGCGCCCCGAGCCGCCGCCCAGCGCGCCGGACAGCAGCAACCCGCCCACCAGCAGCACCACCAGCACCACGCCGGCACCGACGGCGGCGAGCACGCGCGGCTGCGGCCGCCGGCCAGGCTCCCGGTGATCGGTGGTGGCCGGCTCACCGCTCCCCGGCGCGGTCAACCACTCGGGGTAGTCCTTTTCGTCCGGTTCGTCGGCAACAGGAGGCACTACAGGCAGGGCGACGACCGCGGTCGGCTCGGCGGGCCCGGACCCGGGGCCGGCGACGGGAGCGGCCACGACCGCGGTCGGCGGCTCCTCCATGACCGGCGCGTTGTCGAACCGCAGCGCGGTCGGCGGCTCGTCGGGCGACGCGGTCCGCTGGGTGGGGATGACCGGTGCGGCGACGACCGGAGGCGAAAGGGGCTCGTGTTCTGCCGGGGGCTCGGCCCACAGGGGCAGCCCCGGCTCGGGGAGCCGCGGCTCGTCCTCGGAAGCGACCGGCCCCTCGACCACCAGCTCTGAGACCATCGACTCTGAAGCGTCAGGCTCTGCGGCCGTCGGCGAAGGAGCCATCAACGAAGAGGCCACAGGCTGTGCGGCCACCGACGCCACCGGCTCCGAGGAGAGCACCTGCGTCGGCGCCTCCTCAACCGACGACGGCGTCGCGTACTGCTCGGTAGGCAGGTCGGCCACCCCGTGCGGCTCGGTCGGCAGCTCCCCGATCGGCACCGCCATCATCAGGTTCACCGACGCGGCCGCCGGCGACGTCGGCGCGGTCGGCAGCGGCACCCAGTCGACCCGCCGCACCGGGAACTGCACCGGCGCGGTCTGCTCGGCCGAGCGCTGCCAGAACGTCACGGCCTCCGCGGGCAGGCGGGGCAGCGGCTCGAACCCGTCGAGGGCACCCTCGGCGACCCGCAGCCGGCCGACGATCGCGGCCGCCGCCGGGCGCATGCGCGGGTCGAGCTCCATGCACCCCTCGATGATCGGCCAGAGCGCGGCCGGCATCCCGGGCGGCGGCACCGGGACGCAGTCGGCGTGCCGGCGCAGGACGTCGTTCGGGGAGCCCCCACGGTACGGGCTGCGGCCGCAGATCAGCTCGAAGAGCACCACGCCGAGCGCGTACACGTCGGAGGCGGGGCTGGGCGAGCCGCCGGCGACGACCTCCGGCGCGACGTACTCGGGCGTCGCGTGGGTCGGGCCGGCCGGCTTGTCGAGGCGCCGGGCGACGCCGAAGTCGGCGAGGCGCACCGGCCCGCCGTCGAGCGGCACCAGCAGGTTGCCGGGCTTGACGTCGCCGTGGACGATCCCGGCGCCGTGGACGTAGGCGAGCGCGTCGGCCACCTGGGCGACGACCTCGGCGGCGACGGCCGGGGGCAGCGGGCCCTCGGCGCGCAGCCGGCGGCGCAGGTCGGGGCCGGGGACGAGCTCCATGGCGATGGCCATGACCCCGTTGCCGGTGATCAGGTTCCTGACCCTGATCACGGACGGATGGTCGAGCCCGGCGAGCAGCTCCGCCTCGCCGAGGAAGCCGTCGACGAGCTCGGGCACCTCGGCCGCCTCCGTCCGCAGCAGCTTGACCGCCACGTACTCCTTCGTCTCCTCGTCGAACGCCCGCCAGACCGCACCGATGGCGCCGCGGGCGACCTCCGACTCGAGCCGGTAGCGGTTGCCGAGAACCGTCTTTGCGCCGGTGACCGTCTTCATGGCCGTCCCTCCCCCTCAGCTGCGACGTTAGGCCCACGTCGATGCGACCGGCCGCCCGGGCCGGGCCGTTGGCACAAAGAAGGGAGTCATCCTGAGGAACCGCAGCTCGGCCTGGCTGCTATAGGGTCACCTGTCGTGACGAGAGGCGCACTGGTTGCCTGGCTGCGGGAACTGGACGCGGACGAGCTCGCGGAGGTGCTCCGGCGGCGTCCCGACGCGCTGACCCCGCCCGCCCCCGCCGACCTGACCCAGCTCGCGGCCCGGCTCTCGGCCCGCGCCGGGCTCGACGAGGTGGTGGCCCGGCTGCCGCTGCCGGCCCTGCAGGTGATCGAGGCCCTGGCCCGGCTGGGCGTCCCGGCCGACCGGACGGCACTGGCGGCGGCGCTGGAGCGCGCACCCGACGACACGGCCCTCGACGCCACGCTGCGGGTGCTCGCCCAGCGCGCGCTGGTCTGGCCGGACGGCGACCGGCTGTGGACGCCGGAGCACCTGATGGTCGACGCCACCGCGCGGCGGGCGCCCGAGGAGCCGTTCGAGCCGGTACCGCCCGGTCCACCGCTGGCACCCGCCGATCGCACGGCGATCCGGGCCGCCGCCGCCGAGGCCGCGCAGGGGCTGCTGGAGCGCGTCTCGGCGCTGCTCGACGAGGCCGCCGAGCGCCCCCTCGCGCAGCGGTCCGACGGCGGCGTCGCGGCCCGCGAGCTGACCCGCCTCGGCGTCGGCCCGCTGCACGCCGAGCTGGTGCTGGCCGCCGGCCTGCTCGGGCCCGACGGCCTGCGGCTGCGGCCGACCGCCGCCTACGCCGGGTTCGGCGGCGCGCCGCCCGCCGAGCGGCTCGCCCGGCTGCTCGACGCCTGGTGGACCGGCCCGGCGCTGCGGCAGGTGGTGGTCCGGGTGCTGAACGACCTCCCGCCGGACACCGCGGTGCCCGACCCGGCCGCGCTCGCGCCGCTGGTGCGCTGGACCGCGCCGCTGCCCTCCCGCGCGGCGGACGACCTCGGCGACACCGTGGCCGGCGTCCTCGCCGAGGCCGAGGTGCTGGGCGTCGGCGCGCTCGGCGGGATCAGCCCGCTCGGCCGGGCCCTGGCCGAGGGCCGGGTCGCCGAGGTGGCCGCCCGGCTCCTGCCCGAGCCGGCCGCCGACCTGCGCGTGCGGACCGTCGGCAGCGTCGTGCTCAGCGACGACGCCGCGCTGCTCGACGAGGTCGTCGCCGCGCTGCGCCTGGTCCGGCTCGCCCCGACCGTGGCCGGCTCGACGAGGTCCACTGTGGACACGGTCGCGGCGCTGCGGTCCGCCGGCTACGCGGCCCTGATCGGCGACGACGCGGTCAGCGTGCGCCGGAGCCGGCCGGTCGTGGACGCGGGCGAGCTGGCGCGCCGGCTCTCGGTACCGCTGCCGCGAAATGCCGCACCGCTGGAGCAGATCCAGGAGAAGGCGCCCCAGCTGCGGTCCGACCAGGCGCGGCTGCTCGCCGACGCGGTGGAGCACGGCACGCCGGTCTGGATCCGGTACGTCGACGCGGCCGGGCGCACGTCCGACCGCGTCATCGAGAACGCCGAGCTCGCCGGCTCGGTGATCGAGGCCTTCTGCCGGCTGCGCCGCGACGATCGTGCCTTCACGCTCGACAAGATCGTCGCGGTCGCCCGGCCGCGGGGGGACTAGCCCATGTGCGGGTAGCGGTGGTCGGTCGGCGGCACGAACGTCTCCTTGATCGTGCGCGGCGACGTCCAGCGCAGCAGGTTGTGCCAGGAGCCGGCCTTGTCGTTGGTGCCCGAGGCCCGCGCACCGCCGAACGGCTGCTGGCCGACGACGGCCCCGGTCGGCTTGTCGTTGACGTAGAAGTTGCCGGCGGCGAAGCGCAGCGTGTGCGCGGCCCGCTCGATCGCCTGCCGGTCGGTGGCGAAGATCGAGCCGGTGAGCGCGTAGGGCGCGACCGACTCGGCCTGGGCGACGACGGCGTCGTAGTCGGCGTCGGGGTACACGTGCACGCCGAGGACCGGGCCGAAGTACTCCGTCGTGAAGACCTCGTGCGTGGGGTCGGTGCTCTCGACGATCGTCGGGCGGACGAAGAAGCCCTCCGCGTCGTCGGTCGTGCCGCCGGCGACGACCGTGCACGACGGCGAGTTCTTGATCCGGTCGAGGGCGCCGGCGATCCGCTCGAAGGCCCGCCGGTCGATGACGGCGCCGCCGAAGTTGGACAGGTCGGTCACGTCGCCGTATGCGAGCCCGTCGGCGGTGGCGACGAGGTCGTCCTTGATCACCTTCCACAGGCTGCTCGGCACGTACGCGCGGGAGGCCGCGGAGCACTTCTGCCCCTGGTACTCGAACGCGCCCCGGATCAGGGCCGTGACCAGCGCCTTCGGGTCGGCGGACGGATGCGCGACGACGAAGTCCTTGCCGCCGGTCTCGCCCACGATGCGCGGGTAGGAGCGGTACCGCTCGAGGTTCCCGGCGACGGTCTTGTTGAGCGTGCGGAACACCGCGGTCGAGCCGGTGAAGTGGATGCCGGCCAGGTCGGCGTCGGCCAGGGCGACCTCGGACACGGCCAGGCCGTCGCCGGTGACCAGGTTGATCACGCCGGGCGGCAGGCCGGCCGCCTCGAACAGGCGCATCGTGAAGTGCGCCGCGAACTGCTGCGTCGGCGAGGGCTTCCACACGACGGTGTTGCCCATGAGGGCCGGCGCGGTGGGCAGGTTGCCGGCGATCGCGGTGAAGTTGAACGGCGTGATCGCGTAGACGAAGCCCTCCAGCGGCCGGTGGTCGAACCGGTTCCAGACACCCGCCGACGAGTTCGGCTGGTCCTGCAGGATCCGCTGCCCGAAGTACACGTTGAACCGCAGGAAGTCGATGAGCTCGCAGGCCGCGTCGATCTCGGCCTGGATCGCGGTCTTCGACTGCCCGAGCATCGTCGCCGCGTTGAGGGTGTCGCGCCACGGTCCGGACAGCAGGTCGGCGGCCCGCAGGAACACGGCCGCCCGCTCGTCGAAGGGCAGGTCGCGCCAGGCCGGGGCGGCCGCCTTGGCCGCGGCGACGGCCCGGGCCGCGTCGTCGGTGGTGGCGTTGCCGGTCACGCCGAGCACGTGCCGGTGGCGGTGGGGCTGGACGACGTCGATCGGCGCGCCCGCGGCCATCCGCTGCTCGCCGCCGATCGTCATGGTCAGGTCGAGCTTGTCGGCGGCCAGCTCGGTCAGCCGGCGCTGGAGTGCGGCCCGCTCGGGGGTGCCGGGGGCGTAACCGTGGACCGGCTCGTTCTTCGGCTCGGGCACGGTGGACAGGCCATCCATGAGGGTCTCCCATGTCATCATCGGCTTGGGGTTCCTCTCATCCTTGCACGCCCGCTCGGCCGTCATCCGGGCTCGCGTACTCTCCATGGACGTGGGAGCCAAACGTGCTGAGGTGGCCGAACCGACCGATGTCCAGCGGCCGTCGGGCGCCTTGATCGTGGCCGTGCTGGCCCTCCTGCTGCTCCTGCTCACCCTCTTCTCTGCCTGGACCGTCATCTCGGGTGCGTCCAGCGAGTTCCTCATCACGACCCTGGCGGCGCTGGTGCTGCCGAGCATCCTGGTCGCGACGGTGCTGGCCGGCGCGGCGCTCGGGGTCGTGGCGATCGGCCGGGTCGCCGACCTGGCCCGGGTGCCGTCGCGGCTGCTGTACGGCGCCCTCGGCGGCCTGCCGGTCGGCCTCCTGTCGCTGGGCGGGACGATCGCGGCGTACCACAACGGCCCTTCGGTCGCCTTCGTGGCCGCGGTCGCCGCGGTCACCGGCGTGCTCGGCGGCGCGTTCGCCGCGATCCGGCCGATCAGCTCGGTCGCGGCAGGTGTCGCCGGCGGCGTCACGGTCAGCGCCATCGGGCTGCTGGTGGCGTACTTCCAGAACGACCTCGTCGACCTGTTCGGCAACCAGGAGACCGTCGGGACGATGGCCGAGGCCGCGGCGCGCCTGCAGCTCACGACGTCGATCGTCAGCGGCGTGCTGGGCGGCCTGGTGGCGTACGTCTTCCTGCGCCGCACCGGGCTGACCCTGCCCTGGCCGGCCTATCTGCTGGCCGGCGCCATCCCGGGCGTGCTCGAGCTCGGCGCCACCCTGCTCGGCTGGATCGGCCGCCTGCCGCTCACCGGGATCATCGAGGACTACAGCAGCTTCGACGCGCAGATCGTCTTCAACCGCCTGCCCGAGCAGGTCAACCACGGCATGATCGTGTTCTTCGCGGGCGCCTTCACGGCGATGGTCGCCGTCGGGCGCACCATGCGCCGCCCTGACTGACCCAGTTGTCAGCTGACGAGCTGGTCGAGCTCCGACGGGTCGTACCACTCCAGCTCGTGGTCCTCGGCACCGTCCACGGTGAACTGCGCGTCGGGGTCGCCGGCCTCGGCCTCCTCGACGACCTCGGCCGCCGCGGCGACGTCGGCCTCCGCGTCGGCGCCGTCCACGTGGATCGCCGCGACCACCCGCAGCGGCACCTTGCCGCCGACCTCGACCCGGCTGGATCCGAGGTCGAGCCCGTTCATGGTGAGCGCCGCGCCGGGCAGGTCGGCGCTCACGACCACCCGGCGGCGCGGCGCCTTGCCGTCGTGGCGCAGCAGCCGCAGGGCGGCCTGCGCGGCCCGGGTGAAGGCGACGTACTCCAGCTCCTCCTCGTCCCCCTCCGCGTACCACTCGCGCAGCGCGGGGGTCACGGCGTGCGCCTCGGCGGGCGGCGGCAGCTCGCCGCTCTCCCGCAGCACGGCGAGCTGGGCGAGGGTCGCGGGAAGGTACACGCGCGTGAGGTCCGTCGTCACGCCCCCTGTCCTACACCCTCGGCGGCCCGCTTGTCAGGTCGTCACAGCCGGTCGGGGGATGTCGATGGCAAACTGAGGCGATGGAGCCGCGATTCCTGCTCATGGCCGACGTTGCGGAGCAGTTGAACGTGTCGACCTCGCAGGTGTACCACATGGTCCGCAGCGGGGAGCTGCCGGCGATCAAGGTGGGCGGCCGCGGGCAGTGGCGGATCGAGCGCAGCAAGCTCGAGGAGTACATCCAGCGCAAGTACGCCGAGACCGCGGAGTGGGTGCGCGCCAACCCGCTCGTCGGGGACGACGACCTCGCCTGAAACGACGTTTCCGGACGATCCGGTCGGGCGGCTTGCTCCGAGGGAGTGGCGCTTTCCACACTGAGCTGGAGGCAATCGAACGCAAACGCAAGGATTCGGGGGCATCCCATGGCGTCCGTCGTCGTCCGCGCCGCGCCACCCCTCGACCCGCCGGTCGGCGCCGCCCCGCCCGCGATGCCCGGCCTCGACGAGCTGCCGCTGCCCTGGCCGGGGCCGCCGCCCGGGCCGCCGCTGCGCCGCCCCGGCGACCCGCACCCGCCCGGCGCGCACGCCGCCTGCCGCCGCTTCGCCGGCCTGTGCGTCGAGGTGCTCAACGGCTACCGTCCGGCGTCCCAGCTGCGCCCGCTCACCCATCCGCACCGCTTCGCCGACGTCACGGACCAGCTCATGCGCCGCGCGGTCCGGATCCGCATGCGGCCCGCCGAGGCCGCCCGCCAGGGCCGGCTGGTGCGGGCCCGCCGGCTGCTGGTGACCGAGCCGCTGCCCGGCATCGCCGAGGCGGTCCTGGTGCTGGAGCAGGGCGAGACGGCGTGGGCGATGGCGATCCGGCTGGAGCACGACCCGGCCGGCCAGCCGCCGCCGCAGCTGCAGGGCTGGCGCTGCATGCTGCTGCAGGTGGTCTGAGCCGTCAGTCGAGCGCCGCGTAGCCGCCGAGCAGGATGTCGACCGCCTCGGTGAAGCGGTGGTCGAAGTCCAGGCCGGCCCGGGTCCGGATGACCTCGGTGAGGTTGGGGAACTCGGCCGGGTCGAGCTCGTCCGAGCGCTGGTCGAGGTCCGGCTCCGACCCCTCGTGACCGGGCGTGCGGCCGACTTCGGCGAGGGTGTGCCCGATGGTGAACGTGGCGATCACGTTGACCACGTCCATGGCCCGCCCGAGCGGCAGCCCGGCGGCCCGCATCGCGGCCAGCCACCGCTCCGACATCCGCAGCGCGTCGGGCGAGTTCACCGGCCGGGTGGCGGCGAGCGGCAGCACGCCCGGGTGGGCCACCAGGGCGGCCCGCAGCGAGTGGGCGAACTGCCGCATCCACGGGACCCAGCCGTCCCGCGGGTCGTCCAGGCCGGCGAAGGCGAGCTCCATGACCCGGTCGACGAGGCCGTCCAGCAGGGCGTCCTTGTTGGGGACGTGGCGGTACAGCGACATCGCCTCGACGCCGAGCCGCGCGCCCAGCTTCCGCATCGACAGCGCCGGCAGGCCGTGCTCGTCGAGGTACTCCAGGGCCGCGTCGAGCACGAGCTCGCGGGTCAGCCCCGCCTTGGCGCCGCTGGGACGGTTCGGCACGGGCAACCCCCTTGACGGATGTTTACGATGTAAGCCATCCTAGCGATGCTTACAGCGTAAACCTGATGGGAGGCGCCACCATGCTCGTGTCCGCTCTGGTCCTGATCCTGGCCACGGTCGTGTACCACCTGGTCACGACGCTGGTCGACCTCTACCCGCTGAACAACGTCCGCGACGCCGAGCGCGCCGAGCAGCGCACCGAGGTGCTGACGAACGCGCCGGTCATGGCGTTGCCGGCGGTACTGCTGGGGCTGGCCGCGATCCTGTCGCTGCCCGCGCTCGGCTACGTCGCCGGGGGCCTCGAGGTGCTGATCGCCCTCGGCGGCCTGACGCTGTGGTGGATGCCGTACCTCGCCGGCGTCACCGCGCCCTGGGCCACCGCCGGCACCGGGGCGACCTGGTCGGAGCTGCACGCCCGGACGTACGCGAGCACGATCATCGTGCTCCCCCGCATCGGCGACCGGCCGCGCCCGAACCTGGAGCACATGATCCTGCACAGCCTGATGCTGGCCGCCGCGGCGACGACGTTCGCGGCGACCGCGGCCCTCTCCTGATCGACGGCGGGATCGGGCCGCCATGGCGGCCCGGACATGGCACCGCCCGCCGGCGCGAGACTGCGCGGGCGGGCGGTGCCATGAACTGTCAGCGGATCAGGCGGGACCGCCCGGGGCGCCGTGGCAGCGCTTGTACTTCTTGCCCGAGCCGCACGGGCACGGCGCGTTGCGGGACGGGCCGTTGCTCGCCACCGCCTGCCCCGGCGAGGGGTTGCGGGTGGACGGCGCCGAGGGGCCGGAGCGGCGCCCGCCGTTGCCGGACGGGGACGTGCGCCCGTCGCCGCCGAGGCCGAGGGCCGGGGCCTGCTCCTGCTGCTGCTCGATCACGACGCCGGCCTCGCCGTCGATCGTGGGCGCCGAGTACTGCAGGGCGCGCGGCACGCGGTTGCCACCCAGGCCCTTGGCGCGGATCTCGACGTGCGGCTCCGGCAGCGGGATCGCGGTGCCCGCGTCGCTGTCGACCTCGTCGTCCACGACCAGGGCCGGCGCGGCCTCCTCGACCTGGACCTCAAGGTTGAACAGGAAGCCGACCGCCTCCTCCTTGATGCCCTCCTGCATCTGCTGGAACATGTCGAAGCCCTCGCGCTGGTACTCGACCACGGGGTCGCGTTGCGCGTAGGCCCGCAGGCTGATGCCCTCCTGGAGGTAGTCCATCTCGTAGAGGTGCTCGCGCCACTTGCGGTCGATGACGTTGAGCAGCACCTGGCGCTCCAGCTCGCGGACGGCCTCCGCGCCGAGCTCCTCCTCGCGCCGGTCGTAGGCGGCGTGCGCGTCCTCGATGAGCTGCACGCGGAGGAACTCCGGGTCGAGCTGGCCGCCGGCCTCCTCCTCCAGGTCCTCGATGGTGACGCCCACGGGGTACAGCTGCTTGAGGCTCAACCAGAGCTGGTCGAGGTCCCAGTCCTCGGCGGTCTCGCCGGTCGCGGTCGCGCCGACCGCGTAGGCCCCGACGACGTCGTCGATCATGTTGCGGACCTGCTCGCTCAGGTCCTCGCCGTCGAGCACGCGCTTGCGCTCGGCGTAGATGACCTTGCGCTGCTTGTTGAGGACCTCGTCGTACTTCAGGACGTTCTTGCGGATCTCCGCGTTCTGCGCCTCGATCTGGGTCTGCGCGCCCTTGATCTGGCGCGTGACCATCTTCGACTCGATCGGCACGTCCTCGGGGATGTTGAACCGGTCCATGACCGCCTCGACCGCGCTGGCGCGGAAGCGGCGCATCAGCTCGTCCTGCAGCGACAGGTAGAACCGGGACTCGCCCGGGTCGCCCTGCCGGCCGGAGCGGCCGCGGAGCTGGTTGTCGATGCGACGCGACTCGTGCCGCTCGGTGCCCAGCACGTAGAGCCCGCCGGCCTCGACGACCTCCTCGGACTCGGTGTCGCAGAGCTCCTCCCAGCGCGGGAGGGCGTCCTCGAAGGCCTTCGTGTACTCCTCCGGGCTCTCCTCCTCGGTGATGCCCTGCTGGCGCAGCTCGGAGTTGGCGAGGTACTCGGCGTTGCCGCCCAGGAGGATGTCGGTGCCGCGGCCGGCCATGTTCGTCGCGACGGTGACCGCGCCCCGGCGGCCCGCCTGCGCGATGATCTCCGCCTCCTTGGCGTGGAACTTCGCGTTGAGGACGGCGTGCGAGACGCCCCGCTTGCGCAGCAGCTGCGAGAGCAGCTCGGACTTCTCGACGGAGACCGTGCCGACCAGGATCGGCTGGCCGAGGGCGTGCCGCTCGACGATGTCGTCGACCACGGCTGTGTACTTCGCCTTCTCGGTCTTGTAGATCACGTCCGGGTGGTCCAGCCGGATCATCGAGCGGTGGGTCGGGATCGACACCACGCCGACGTTGTAGACCTTGTTGAACTCGGCGGCCTCGGTCTGCGCCGTGCCGGTCATGCCGGAGAGCTTGGCGTACAGGCGGAAGAAGTTCTGCAGGGTGATCGACGCGAGCGTCTGGTTCTCCTGCTTGATCTCCACGCCCTCCTTGGCCTCGATGGCCTGGTGCATGCCCTCGTTGTAGCGGCGGCCGTGGAGGATGCGGCCGGTGAACTCGTCGACGATGAGGACCTCGCCGTCGTTGACGACGTAGTCCTTGTCCTTCTTGTAGAGCTCCTTGGCCTTGATCGCGTTGTTCAGGTAGCCGACCAGCGGGGTGTTCACCGACTCGTACAGGTTGTCGATGCCGAGCTGGTCCTCGACCCGGGCCACGCCGCGCTCGGTGACCGAGATGGTGCGCTTCGACTCGTCGACCGTGTAGTCGGCGGTGGGGTCGACGTCGCCGGAGTTGACCGGCTCCTTGCCGCGCTTCATCCGGTTCACCACGCGGGCGAACTCCTGATACCACCGGGCGGACTGCTCGGCCGGGCCGGCGATGATCAGCGGGGTGCGGGCCTCGTCGATGAGGATGGAGTCGACCTCGTCGACGATCGCGAAGTTGTGGCCGCGCTGCACGAGCTCTTCCTTCGACCACGCCATGTTGTCGCGCAGGTAGTCGAAGCCGAACTCGTTGTTCGTGCCGTAGGTGATGTCGCAGTCGTAGGCGGCCCGGTGCGCGGCGGACGGCTGGTTGGGCAGCACGGTGCCGACCGTCAGGCCGAGGAAGCGGTGCACCCGGCCCATCCACTCGGCGTCGCGCTGGGCGAGGTAGTCGTTGGTGGTGACGACGTGCACGCCCTTGCCGGACAGCGCGTTCAGGTACGCGGGGAGCACACAGGTGAGAGTCTTGCCCTCACCGGTCTTCATCTCGGCGATGTTGCCGTAGTGCAGGGCGGCGCCGCCCATCACCTGCACGTCGTAGTGGCGCTGGCCGAGGACCCGGGAGGCGGCCTCGCGCGCGACCGCGAACGCCTCCGGCAGGATGTCGTCCAGCGTCTGCCCGTCGGCGAGCCGCTCCTTGAACTGCTCGGTCATGCCGCGCAGTTCCTCGTCGGTCAGGTCGGCGAACTCGTCCTCCAGCGAGTTGACGGCGTCGGCGACAGCCTTCAACCGCCGCACCATGCGGCCCTCGCCGGCGCGGAGGATTCTCTCGAAAATCGACACGGGTCAGCGCTCCCTCAAACGTCTGCGACCCATCGTAGGCGGCTTTCCGAGCGAACCGCCGCCCCCGTCCCG
This sequence comes from Dactylosporangium sp. NPDC005572, assembly GCF_040605515.1. Classification (NCBI taxonomy): domain Bacteria; kingdom Bacillati; phylum Actinomycetota; class Actinomycetes; order Micromonosporales; family Micromonosporaceae; genus Dactylosporangium; species Dactylosporangium sp. NPDC005572. Next base: position 64,952 of record NZ_JBEXCY010000011.1, read on the forward strand.
CCACTCTACGGACAGTAGCCGACATAGCCGGACAAATCACCTGAGGTACCGGGGAAATATTCGCCTCCTGACCGGGAGTGATGGGGCAGGATCGGCGGTCATGGAGCCGATCGAACTGACCACCGGCGACGGGCTCGTCCTGCGCGCCTGGCACGCGGAGGACGCCGAGCGCGTCTTCCAGGCGTGCCAGGACCCGTTGATCCAGCGCTGGACCATGGTCCCGGTCCCCTACCTGCGCGAACACGCCGCCGACTTCGTCAGCGTGGTCTCGCCGGCGTCGTGGGCGGCGGAGACCTCGGCCCCGCTCGGGGTGTTCGACGCCCGGACCGGTGACCTGCTCGGCTCCGGCGGCCTGGTCACGCTCGACCGGGCCGAACGGCACGCGGAGATGGGCACGTGGGTGGCCCCCTGGGCGCGCGGGCGGCGGGTCGCCGAGCGGGCCGGGCGCGCGGTGGCGCACTGGGCGTTCGAGGTGCTGCGGCTGCGCCGGCTGCTCTGGCGGGCGGAGGTCGGCAACCACGCGTCCCGCCTGACGGCCGAGCGGATCGGGTTCACCTTCGACGGCGTCGTCCGGGCCGGCCTGCCCACCCGCGACGGCGGCTTCACCGACGGCTGGCAGGGCGTGCTGCTGCCCGGTGAGGTGTGCGACACCCCGCCGGCGTGGGTGGCCCCGGGCCGTCCGGGCGCCCGGCGGGCCCAGGCGTTCAGCCACCCGCCCGAGCGGCTCCCGGCCGGCCCGGTCACGCTGCGCCAGGCCCGCGAGAGCGACCTGGACGACGTGGTGGCGACCTTCCGCGACCCGGACACGGTCGAGTGGACGTCGGTACCGCTGGACTACGGCCCGGAGCACGCGCACGACTTCATCCAGCACCGGTACCCCGACGCCTGGCGGCGCGGCACCGGCGCCGGGTTCGTGGTGGCCGACGCCGACGACCGGTTCGCCGGCACGATCGACCTGCGGATCAGCCCGGCCGACCCGGTCACCGCCGAGATCGGCTACAGCTCGGCGCCCTGGGTGCGCGGCAAGGGATACATGACAGCCGCCGCCCGGGCCGTCTGCCGGTACGGGTTCGACCGGCTGGCGCTCGGCCGGATCGTCTGGCGGGCACATGTGGGCAACGACGGATCGCGACATGTCGCGGAGAGAGTGGGTTTCGTGGTGGAAGGTGTACAGCGGGAAAGCTGCGAGCAGCGGGGTGTCCGCGTCGACGGCTGGGTGGCGACGCTGCTGGCGAAGGACCTGACCCGATGATCCGGCACGCCGGGCGCGGCACGGGCGTCGCCGAGCTCCTGCTGCCGCTGGACGGACCGCTGCCGGCGGCCGAGGAGCTGTTCGGCGCCGGACTCCGGCGGTTGTACCTCCAGGTGCCCCTGGCGGACGGCCGGACCCAGCGGGCGGCGGTCGCCGCCGGGTACACCCGCGAGGGGGTCGCCCGCGGGGCCGGCACGGACGCCTCGGGCGCGCCGCTCGACCTGGTCGTCTGGGCCCGCGTGGCCGGCGACCCCGACGGCCCCTCGCCGCGCGCCCTGCCCGACTTCCCCGGCGGCGCGCTCACCGACGGCGTCGTCGTCCTGCGCCCGCTGACCGCGGCGGACAGCGACAGCACGTACACCATGCGCATCCGCCCGGACGTCAGCGGGCGGTCCGTCGTGGGAACGCCGATGGACCCGGCGATCGTCGCGCGGCAGTGCGCCGAGTCCGAGTCGCGGTGGCTGGAGGGCCGGCGGGCCGAGTGCACGATCCGGCGGGCGGGCGACGACGCCTACCTCGGCGAGATCGCCCTCTTCTACAACGAGCCGCTGCTGCGGGAGGCGATGATCGGGTACAGCCTGACGCCCGAGGCGCGCGGCCACGGGTACGCCAGCCGGGCGGCGAGGCTGATCACCGACTGGGGCTTCGAGATCGGCGTGGCCCGGATGACCGCCGGCACCGCGGACGACAACGTCGCCTCCCAGCGCGTGCTGGAGCGGGCCGGTTACCTTCGGGAAGGAATCCAGCCCGGCAAACTGCCAGGCCCGGACGGGGCTCGCATCGACAACGTTGCGTTCGCCAAACTGCGCCCGGCGGCCACCTAGTCGTCATCCGATGTTGCCGTGCGCCAACTTCCATCAGGCGCATGCGTCGTCGTGCAGTGATTTCCGGCATGGGGGCGGCCGCCGGCGCGGCCGTCCTCCCCGCCACCCTCGTCAGCCCCACCGCGGCCCACGCCCACGACTCCACGTCGTTCCGCCGCCCGCTGGTCATCGGCCACCGCGGCGCGAGCGGCCACCGCCCGGAGCACACGCTGGCCGCGTACCGCCTGGCCATCGCGATGGGCGCCGACTTCATCGAGCCCGACCTGGTGCCGACCAGGGACGGCCAGCTCGTCGCCCGGCACGAGAACGAGATCTCCGGCACCACGGACGTGGCCTCGAAGCCGCAGTTCGCGTCGCGCCGGGTCACCAAGACCGTCGACGGCGTCGCGGTCACCGGCTTCTTCACCGAGGACTTCACGCTCGCCGAGCTCAAGACCCTCCGGGCCGTCGAGCGCCTCCCCGCCGTGCGCACGCACAACACCATCTACAACGGGCTCTTCGAGATCCCGACCCTCCAGGAGGTCATCGACCTGGCCCGCGCCGAGGGCAAGCGCCTCGGCCGGACCATCGGCGTGTACCCGGAGACGAAGCACCCGACGTACTTCGCCTCGGTCGGGCTCGCCCTGGAGCCGCTCGTCGCCCGGGTGCTCAAGCGCAACAACCTGGCGGGGCGCAACGCGCCGGTCTTCCTCCAGTCGTTCGAGCCGACGAGCATCAAGAAGCTCCGCGGCCTGGTCGACACGCCGTCGGTCGTGCTGCTCGACGCGGTCGGCCAGCCGTACGACTTCCGGGTCTCCGGCGACCCGCGCACCTGGGCCGACCTCGCGAAGCCGGCCGGACTGGACTGGCTGAAGACGTTCACCAACGGCGTGGGCGCCACCAAGAACCTGGTCATCCCGCGCGACGCGGCCGGCAACCTGCTCCAGCCGTCGCCGCTCATCAACGACGCGCACGCACGGGGCCTCAAGGTCCACGCGTGGACGTTCCGCAACGAGAACCAGTTCCTGCCGCTCAACCTGCGCACGGGCACCGACCCGAACGCCTGGGGCGACATCCTGACCGAGATCAGGACGTTCCTGGCCGCGGGCCTCGACGGCGTCTTCGCCGACTACCCGGACACGGCCTACCTGGCCCGGGATCTCTGGAAGTCCTGAGCTGTCACCGGTACTGAAGGCGGGCCCTGGCACCGGGCCCGCCTTCGTCGTCCGTGCTTACATCCCCAGGCTCATGACGCCGTAGTCGTAGGCCCGGCGCCGGTAGACCACGCTGGGCCGGCCCGACTCCTTGTCGTTGAACAGGTAGAAGTCGTGGCCGAGCAGTTCCATGTGGAACAGGGCGTCGTCGACGGTCATCGGCTCGCCCGGGTGCTCTTTCTCCCGGACGATGTGCCACGGCTGGTCATCGGCCTCTTCGATCAGGTCGAATCCGCCGGTTTCGCGCACCGCGGACTCGGTGGCCGCGGTGGAATACCGTTCGGGTGGTGTGAATGCGAGTGACGCGGTCGCCGCGGCGACGGAGACCGGCGCGTGCCGGCCCCGATGGACACGTCTGCGGTCAGCGGCCCGGCTGAGGCGGCTGTCCAGCTTGTTGATCGCGGTGTCCAGTGCGCTGTAGAAGTCCGCGGCGCAGGCCTCCGCCCTTATCACCGGCCCGCGCGAGTAGCACGTGATCTCGACGCGCTGGCAGTGGTCCGACTGGCGAGGATTGCGCTCGTGAAACAGCTCGACGTCGACGCGGATGAGCTTGTGGTCGTATCGCTCGACCTTGGCCAGCTTGTCGGCGACATGCTGCCGGTAGTGGTCGGGCACCTCGACGTTGCGGCCCTTGACGACGATGTCCACTCCTGACCTCCCCCACGGGTACTTCAAAGAAAACAGGGTTCGGGTTTCGGGTTGTGTCGGGACTGCTCGGCCGGAACGCGCCTCCCCAGAGGCTGAGCCCACGCGGCACGCGACCGAAACTGCGGGTGTCAGCGTCCTCCCTTCGTGGCCTCGGCCACTCAGAGCATTGGTCGTCTCTCGACGTTAAACCGCGGACAGCCGCTAGTCACCCCTGGTTCACAAGAACAAGGGTGGCGAGTTACGAAACCCTCCTCGGGGATTACCCCACGCAACGCAAGGAGTTACGTTCGGTGCAAATGGGCACGAAGCGCGACACCACACGCTGACGTTGCGTAGCCATCAGAACCCCCCGGCCGGGGCGGATCCGGACGACTCGCTCAGCGTTCACGCCGGATCCCTGGGCCGCCACGCTTGTTGCGGGGCCGCGCACCGCACCGACCGGCGTTGCGTGGCCGCCAGCACCGCCGCGCGCGGGACGGCTCCCCCGCCCGTCACCCGGGCCACCCAGGCGGCGGCGGCCGCGAGGGTCACCCCGGTCGTGACGATGTCGTCGACGATGACCACGGCCGCACCGTCCGCCACCCTCGCCCGCAGCTCGGCCGCTCCCCGGGCCCGCAGCGCGAACGCCTGCCGCGCCGCCACCGCCCGCTCGGCCGCCGACAGCTCGGCGGAGTCTCCCCGCTTCGGCAGTGCCCGCAACGGCATGACGACGCTGGCATTGGGCAGCATCCTGGCAGCGGCCTTGGCCAGCCGCAGCACGTGATCCCCGTGCCGCTCCCGCACGGCCGCCGCCGTGGCCGGCACGGGCACCAGCGCCACCTGGCCCGCCGCCCGCAGCTCTGTGCCCAGCGCTCCGAAGCCCCCTCGACCCGGCGATACGTGGCTCGCCCACATCGGTGGCCGGCCCGGCGGCGCGTGACTCGCCCCCAGCGGCGGCTGGCCCGGCAGCGCGTGACTCGCCCCCAGCGGCGGCTGGCCCGGCAGCGCGTGACTCGCCCAGATCGGCCGGCCCGCTGACGCATCGCTGAGCGGCCCCGGGGCCGGTGTGCTCACGGCGCGGACCACGACCCGGGCGAGCGCCTCACCGAGGTCCCGGGCCAGCTCGCGCCGGCCCTTCTCCTTGTACTGCAGCAGGGCCGCGCGCATCGACCCCGCGTACGCCGCCAGCGCGTACGCCGGCGGCATCCCCGGCGGCTCCGGGTCGGGCCGGGTGCGCTGCGGGACGGCCGCGTGGAAGGCCGCCCGGCATGGGCCGCAGAGCGGGCCGCGCGCCGGCTGTTCGCAACCGGCGCAGGCGGCCGGCAGCACCAGGTCGACGAGATCGGCGAGGAACACGGCTCAGTCCGGGTAAAACGGCGCCTTCGCCTGCGGCGGCGGCCCGGCCTGCCCGCTCGGCGAGGCTGACGGCTGTGGACCCGGCGTGAGCTGGATGGCGCGAATCCCCTCGTTGTACACCGTGTACGCGATGCCGTTCGACTCGAACATGATCAACCCCGCGCCCGCCTGGGACCGCGGATCGGCGGTGCGCACCGACATCTCGGTGATCACGTTCTGCGCGGTGGCATACGGCGCACGCCCCGGCAGCGGCTGCTCGGCCGTGCCGTCGATGGTGATCGAGACCAGCGAGTACGCCTGCACGACCTGCACGTACGGGTTGCGGCTGCCGCCGACGGCCAGGGTCGTCTCGGTGATCCAGCCGACCGACTGGGCGGCGCCGAGCGAGGTGCGGACCGTCCGGAACGTGCCGAGGCTGACCTTGCCGCCCTCGTACGCCAGCGGCGCCACCTTGACGGTCGACCCGGTGACGAACGCGATCCGCCGCCCTTCGGGCGAGACCGCGAGCGCCGTGATGCCGAGCGAGGGCCGCTCAGGACCCTGCGGACCACGGACGGTCTCGGCCTTCGCGTGGGTCGGGTCGGCGGCGGTCGGCGGCGTGACGGCCCACAGATCGGTGCCGTCCGAGACGAGGAACATCGGCGTGGGGCGGTCGACCCATACCGGCCGGGTCAGGGACGCGCCGCTGACCTCCGGGACCGACGTCACGTATTTCGGCGGGTTCGCCGAGGTGTCGGGCGTGCTGAGGTACAGCACCTGCTTCTTGTCGACCGCGCGCACGAGCGCGGCCCGGTTCCTCGCCCGGTTGATGGCCGCGGACACCACCGCGGTGTTGTCCCCGCCGGCCGCGAAGAGCGCCGGTGCCCCGGCCGTCAGGTCGACCGGCCGCACGGAGCTGTTGGCCACGACGAACTTCTCCGGGTCGGTGTCGGCGGCGAGGGCGACGGCCGGGTTGTCGTCCTCGAACCCGTCGGCGGTGAAAGCGGTGTCGCGCGCCCCGTCGATCGTGAGCGTGACCTGTGGATGGCCCTCGAGCGACCAGCGGATCTGCCGGGCCGCCCGGCGCACCTCGTCCTCCTTGCCGACGGCCTTGATGCTCAGGTTGATGACGACCCCGTCCTGCCTGGCCGACGGGATGTCCTTGGGTTCGATGTCGGTCGAGAGGCCGGTCGCGACCGGGGTGAGGAGATCGGACGGCGAGCGCAGCCAGTCCAGGACCTCCTGGACCTTCTGCGCCTGCGAGAGCAGCTTCGACATGTACCGGAGGTCGGGCACCAGCTTCGGGTTGTCGTTGCGCGACTCCCAGAAGTACACCGGCTGCTGGTTGTACCAGCGGTCCAGGCCGGCGCTGCTGATCAGCAGCCGGCCCTGCAGCGGGTTGGCGATCAGCAGCTGACCGTTGACGGTCACGACCTCGGCGGTCCAGGGTTCCGGCGGTGCGTCGACCTGGCGGAGCATCCCGGTCGGCGTGAGCTTCCCGATGACTTCGAACGTCGTCTTCACCGTCCACTTGCCGCTGTCCTTCGGGTCGGTGACCGGCTCCTGCGCCTCGTACTCCGCGCGCACGACCTCCAGCTCCTGCCCGGGCCGCCAACTCGCCCGCGTGTCGGGCGCGATGAACTCGCGCATCCGGTTCTGCGTGGTGTTGCGCGCCTCGGCACTGTCCGCCTGGTTGCCGCCGACCGACGCCTCCAGGAAGCGCGCGACCAGCTCGGACGCGGTCGCCGCGCCGGTCGGCGACGGCGGCTGCTGCACGCGGTCGGGCGTCGGGTTGGCGGTGGCGGCCGGCTCCAGGTACTTCGGCTCGGTCTCCCCCGGCAGCCCGCAACCGGCGACCAGCATCGTGCCGAGCAGCGCCCAGACGGCCAGCAACGCGCCCAGCCACCGGCGCCCGGGCCGCGGCGGGGTCACGGGGTCTCGCCGATCAGGGCGGCCTCGTCGGCGCGGGCGTCGTCGGGGACGAGGCGCAGCGGCGAGGACACGAGGCGGTCGCCGCTGCGGGCCGGCAGGGTGAGGCGGAACTGCGCACCCTTGCCCGGTGCGCCCCACGCCTCCAGCCAGCCGCCGTGCAGGCGGGCGTCCTCCAGGCTGATCGACAGCCCGAGGCCGGTGCCGCCGGTCTGGCGCGCGCGGGACGGGTCAGCCCGCCAGAACCGGTTGAACACCAGCTTCTCCTCCCCCGTCTTGAGGCCGACGCCATGGTCGCGGACGGTCACGGCCACCGCCGAGCCGTCGGCGGACAGTCGCACGATCACCGGCTTGCCCTCGCCGTGCTCGACCGCGTTGCCGACCAGGTTGCGCAGGATGCGCTCGACCCGGCGCGGGTCGACCTCGGCGATGACCTCGGTGTCGGGTGTCTCGATCTCCAGCTCGACCCCGCAGCGCTCGGCGAGCGACTCGAGCCGCTCGCCGACCCGCCGCACCACCGGCACCAGGTCGGTCGGCTCGGCGTCGAGCGCCGCGAACCCGGCGTCGAACCGGCTGATCTCCAGCAGGTCGGTGAGCAGGCCCTCGAACCGGTCGAGCTCGGCCTGCAACAGCTCCGCGCTGCGGGCCGCCGCCGGGTCGAAGTCCTCGCGGGAGGAGAACAGCAGGTCGGCCGCCATCCGGACGGTGGTCAGCGGCGTGCGCAGCTCGTGCGAGACGTCGGAGGTGAACCGGCGTTGCAGGCGCGACATCTCCTCCAGGCGCACGATCTGGCGCTGCAGGTTGGCCGCCATCTGGTTGAACGCGGCGGCCAGCCGGGCCAGGTCGTCCTCGCCCTTCACCTGCATGCGCTGGTCGAGCAGACCGGCCGAGAGCCGCTGCGCCGTGCGGGCGGCGACCCGGACCGGCTTGACGACCAGGCGGGTCATCATGGCCGCGATCAGGGCGAGCAGCGCGACGAGCGCGATGCCGGTGACGGTGACGACCAGGGCGACGAACCGGACGAGGTCGTCCTCCGCCTTCAGGGGGAGCAGGTAATACAGCTCGACGGGCTCGCCGGCCGTGGCCACCCGCGCGCCCAGCACGAGGTACTTCTGCAGACCCATGCCGACGTCGAGCGTGGCGATCTGCTGATAGATGCCCGGGCGGCTGCCGACGACCTGGGAGCGCATCGGCTCCATGGCGGGCGTCGTCATCACGGTGTAGGCGTCGCGCTCCGGCCATGAGCCGGCAAGGCCCGAGCTGCGCCGCAGCAGGATCACCGCGGCGCCGTCGACGTCCATGGAGTTGGCCAGCGAGCCGGCGACGGTGACCAGCTTGTTCGGCAGGCCCGGGTCGTCGGCCTGGGTGTAGCCCTCCAGCTCCCGCGCGGCGTAGTCGGAGCCGTTGGCGATCTGGTCCTTCGAGGTGTTGATCTTGCTCTGCAACACGCCCTGACTGATCAGCGACGCCACCGTGTAGCCGAACGCCAGCACGAGCGTGGCGGACAGCAACAGGGTGATGCCGACGACCCGGAACTGCAGCGAACGCCGCCACTGCCGCCGGGCCGCCGCCCAGTAGCGCCGGGTCCGCCGCGCCACGGCGACGGGCACCAGCCGCCGCGGCCGGAGCCGGCGGACCTGGACGATGATCGGATCAATACGCACCACGGAACACGACCTAACCAGTACCGGCCTTGTAACCGACGCCCCGCACGGTGAGGATGATCTCCGGCTTCTCGGGGTCGGGCTCGATCTTCGCGCGCAGCCGCTGGACGTGGACGTTGACCAGGCGCGTGTCGGCGGCGTGCCGGTAGCCCCAGACCTGCTCCAGCAGCACCTCGCGGGTGAAGACCTGGCGCGGCTTGCGCGCGAGCGCCACCAGCAGGTCGAACTCCAGCGGGGTCAGCTTGACCTCGTCGCCGTCGCGCATGACGGTGTGCGCCGGCACGTCGATGGTGATCTGGTTGCCGGGTGGCCCTATGGTCAGCAGCTCGGGCGCCACGTCCTCGCCCCGGCGCAGCCGCGCCCGCATGCGCGCGACGAGCTCCTTGGGCTTAAAGGGCTTCATGACGTAGTCGTCGGCGCCGGACTCGAGGCCGAGGACCACGTCGACCGTGTCGCTCTTGGCGGTGAGCATCACGATCGGCACGCCGGACTCGGCGCGGATGGACCGGCAGACGTCGATCCCGCTCATCCCGGGGAGCATCAGGTCGAGCAGCACGATGTCGGGCCGGGTGTCCCGGAACGCAGCGAGGGCACGCTCACCGTCCGCGACGAACGAGGGGAGGAAACCTTCGCTGCGCAGGACGATGCCGAGCATCTCGGCGAGGGCGGGGTCGTCGTCGACCACCAGGACACGGGCTCTCATGCGGTCCAATATTTCACCTCACCGCCCGAACATGGGAACCCGTCGGCCGATCATGGGCGAGCCGTGCCCCTCCGTGTCGATCACGTCCACTCTGCGTGACCTTCGAGACTATCGGCACAAAATTTGTCGCCCAGGCCTACTACGGTGTGCGCGTGGAAGACACCCGGGCCGTCATACCGATGCGTCCGCTCACCTTCGGTGAGCTGCTCGACGCGGCGGTGTCGCTGCTGCGCGTGCAGTGGCCCCTGCTCCTGGTGTCGGCCGCCGTGCTGGCGGTGTGCGAGCAGGCGTTCCTCTATCCCCTGCGCGCGTGGGCCGGCACGGAGCCGCCGCTGCACCTGCCCGATCCCGATCGGTTCGGCTCGTCATGGCTGGCCTTCTGCGTCGGGCTGACGACCGAGGGCACGATCCTCGCCCTGCTCGGCGGGCTGGCCGGCGCCGCCGCCGGGCCGGGCCTGCTCGGCCAGCCGGCCGCCTGGCGGCAGCTGCTGCGACAGGTGCTGCGCCGGTTGCCGGCGCTGCTGGTGGTGGCCGGCGTGACCGCCGTGATCCTGCTCGCCGGCTCGCTCTTCCTCCTGCTTCCCTGGCTGTTCCTCTTCGGGCTGGTCGGCCTGGCCGCGCCGGCGCTCGTCGTCGACCGGGTCGGTCCCGCCAGGGCGCTGGGCCGCTCGTTCAAGCTGGCGTCGGTCGGCCTGCGCGGTGCGGCGGTCCGCCTCGGCGGCTACCTCAGCTGGGCCGCCATCCGGCTGGCGCTCGGCTATACGGCATACGGACTGCTGCAGGTCACCCTGCGCCCCGGCACCGTCGCGTTCACGCTGCTGATGCTGGCGCTGTGGGTGCTCGTCGACGCGGTGGCCTACGCGACGCTGGCCTGCATCGACGCGGTGCTCTACCTGGAGACCCGCATGCGGGTGGAGGGCCTGGACATCGCGATCGGACGCATCCGCCGGCTCGGCCGGCCGGTCGACCTGGCCGGCGCCGCGATCCTCGGGGCGGCGCGATGACCCGCGAGTGGTCCGAGCTGCTCCAGGACGTCTGCAGCAAGCTGTCGCTGGCCTGGATCCTCTTCATCCTGATCACCGCGTCGGTGGCCTTCGCCCTGCTGCATTTCTTCTACCCTGCCTGGGTGCCCCGACGGCTGCCCGGCTTCCTGCGCCGGCGCAAGCGGCCGGAGCACGAGGAGGCCGAGCTGCCCGAGGCGGCGGCGCCGCAGATCGAGCCGGAGCCCGACGCCGAGCTGCCCGACCTGCCGGCGCACGTGTTCATGTCGCTGGCCGACCGGCTGGCCGCCGAGGGCCGCTATGCGGAGGCGATCCGGGAGCGGCTCCGCGCGATCGTCCGCGGGCTGGTCGAGCGCCGGGTGCTGGAGCACCGGCCCGGCATGACGGTCACCGAGCTCGCCGGCGCCGCGGCCGCCGCCATGCCGGCGGTCGACGCCCCGCTGCGCAGCGCGACGGGCATCTTCTCCGACGTCTGGTACGGGCAACGCCCCGCCACCGCGGAGCACGACGACCGGATGCGCCGGCTCGCCGCGGAGGTCGGAGCATGACGACCGCGACGGTTCCCCCCGCTCCGCCCGACGCGCCGGCCAGGTCCGCGGGCCCGGCCGCGCCCGAGCCGGCCTCCCCGCCGCGGCGCCGGAGCCGGCGCTGGCTGCGGCTGGTGCTGCCGCCCGCGATCGTGCTGGTGCTCATCCTGGTCGGCACGCTGCTGTATCAGCTGGAGCAGCCGGACGAGGAGGACGCGGCGTACCTGTCGCCGGCCAGCACGGCGGACATCGGTGCGGCGACGCTCGCCGGCCGGGTGCGCGACGCGGGCGTCCGGATCGAGCGCATGACGAAGTCGTCCGACGCGCTCGTCGCCGCGCACCGCGGCAACGCGACGCTGTTCATCAGCACGCCCGAGCTGGTGCACCCCTATTACCTGCGCATGCTGAAGCTGCTGCCGTCCTCGACCACCGTGGTGGTGGTCGAGCCGCGGACCAAGACGTTGTACGAGGGCTTCCTGCCGATCGTCAGCGCCGACCGGCAGTATGCGAGCGTGGTCTCGGCACCGGGGTGCGGCTTCGCACCGGCGGCGCAGGCGGGGCGGGCCGCGGTCGGCCGCACCCGCTACGGGCCGGTCGACCCCGACGCGGGCCGCGAGCTCGACCGCTGTTACGACGGCGCGCTCGTGGTGGTGAGCCGGGACTCCGGCCGGATCGTCGTCGTCGGGTCGGCCGACCCGTTCCGCAACGACCGGATCGGCGAGCACGGCAACGCGAAGCTCGCGACCGGCCTGCTGACCGGGGCGCCCACCCTCATCTGGCTCGACCTGCACCGCAAGGAGCCACCACCGCTCGTCACCGACGACCCGGCCGTCCGCGACGACCCGGCCGCGCCGCCGTCCCTGCGCCCGGCGCCGTCCGAGCAGTCCGGCGACTCCGACTTCCCGGTCCGCGGCGACAACAGCGACCCCGACGGCAGCCAGCCGCAGGCGGGCGGCGAGAGCGACTCCGACGAGGCGCCGAACCCGCTCCTGCAGGCGTTCCCGCCGTGGACGCAGGTGGCGGTGGTACTGCTGACGGCGATCGTCCTGGCGCTCGCGGTCGCGCAGGCCCGCCGGCTCGGCGGCCCGGTGGTCGAGCCGCTGCCGGTCGTCGTGCGGGCCACGGAGACGGTGTCCGGGCGCGGCCGGCTGTACCTGCGGGCGAGGGCCCGTGGCGAGTCCCTGCGGACACTGCGGGAGGCGGCGGTCGCCCGGATGTCCCGGCTGCTGCGACTGGAGCCCGACACCGAGCCGCCGGCGCTCGTCGAGGCCGTCGCCGCACAGAGCGGCTGGCCGGCCGAGGTGGTCGAGCAGACGCTGTTCGGCCCGGAGCCGGACGACGACCAGCAGCTCGTCGCCGCGGCCGTCCGCCTCGAGCGGCTGGCGGACGCCGTCGCCGCACAACGCCCGTCGTCCACCGCGGCGGACGACCCGGCCGCCGCGACGGACGCCGCCGCGGCGCAAGGGCAGGGCCCGGCCGCGCCGACGTCCGGTGACGCAGCACAAGGGCACGGCCAGGCCGCACCGGGGCCCGGTAATGCGACACAAGGGCACGGCCCAGCCACACCGGGGTCCGGTGACGCCGCACAGGCCGGCGGCCCGGCCGAACCGGCGTCCGGTGATGCGGCGCAGGCGGACGGCCCGGCCGCGCCGCCCGGCGCGCCATCCACGACCGAGACATCAGCGGGCCCGGCAACGCACGCGCCATTCGAAGGAGAGTCACGGTGACCGACACCGCCATTCCGATGACCCAGGGCACCGGCGCCGACCCCGGGACGCAGCAGGCCCGGGCGGCGCTCGGGCGTCTGCGCGCCGAGGTGGCCAAGGTCGTCGTCGGCCAGGACGCGGTGGTGACCGGCATGGTCATCGCGCTGCTGGCCCGCGGCCACGTGCTGCTCGAAGGCGTGCCGGGCGTGGCGAAGACGCTGCTCATCCGCACCATCGCGGCCGCGCTCGACCTCGACGCCAAGCGTGTGCAGTTCACGCCCGACCTGATGCCCGGCGACGTGACCGGGTCGCTGATCTTCGACGCGCGCAGCGCCGAGTTCCAGTTCCGCGAGGGGCCGGTGTTCACCAACCTGCTGCTCGCCGACGAGATCAACCGGACGCCGCCGAAGACGCAGGCGTCGCTGCTGGAGGTCATGGAGGAGCGGCAGGTGTCGGTCGAGGGGCGGCCGCGGGCGCTGCCCGATCCGTTCCTGGTCGCCGCCACCCAGAACCCGATCGAGTATGAGGGCACCTATCCGCTGCCCGAGGCGCAGCTGGACCGGTTCCTGCTGAAGCTGACCGTGCCGCTGCCCACCCGCGACGAGGAGCTGGGGGTCCTGCGGGCCCACCACCGGGGCTTCGACCCGCGCCGCCTCCGTGACGCCGGCGTGCAGGCGGTGGCGACCGCCGCCGACCTGGTGGCCGGCCGGGCCGCGGTGCAGCGGGTGGCGGTGGCCGACGGCGTGCTCGCGTACATCGTGGACCTCTGCCGCGCGACCCGGGTCTCGCCGTCGCTGGAGCTGGGCGCCTCCCCGCGCGGCGCCACGGCGCTGCTCGCGGCGGCGAAGGCGTGGGCCTGGCTGACCGGCCGCGACTACGTCACGCCCGACGACGTCAAGGCGCTGGCCCGCCCGGCGCTGCGCCACCGCGTCCGCCTGCGGCCCGAGGCCGAGCTCGAGGGCGTCACCTCCGACGCCGTCCTCGACTCGGTACTGGCCACCGTCCCGACGCCGCGATGATCACCTGGCGGCCGGCGGCGCTGCTCGCGGCGGGCACGGTGCTGCTCTCCATCGTCGGCCTCGTCGCGGGGAGCGGGATCAGCGCGGCGGTGCTCTGGCCGGTCGCCGGGGTGCTCGTGCTGGTGGTGTTCGGCGCCGCGCTGGGCGACGCGCTGGCCGCGCCGTCGCCGGGGCGGCTGCGGATGAGCCGCACCGGTGACCAGGCCGTCTGGCTCGGCGAGTCGGGCGTGGTGAAGCTGGTCGTCCACAACGGATCCGACCGGGTGTTCGCCGGCCAGATCCGCGACGCCTGGGTGCCGTCGGCCGGGGCCACGCCGGCGATCCAGGACGTGCGGATCGAGCCGGGGCGGGCCGTCGCCCTGACCACCAGGCTCACCCCGACGCGGCGCGGCGACCGGCCGGCCGTGCGGGTGACGGTGCGGGCCTACGGTCCGCTGCGGCTGGCGTACCGGCAGAGCAGCCGCGCGGCCTCGGACGCGTTGACGCCGCCGTGGGCGCTGCGGGTGTATCCGCGCTTCACCTCGCGGCGGCTGCTGCCGGAGAAGCTGGCGCGGCTGCGCGTGCTCGACGGTTCGGTGGTGACCCGGGGGCGGGGGCAGGGGACGGAGTTCGACACCCTGCGGGAGTACGTGCTCGGCGACGACGTCCGCTCCATCGACTGGCGCGGCAGCGCCCGGCGGTCCGACGTCGTGGTGCGCACGTGGCGCCCCGAGCGCGACCGGCGCCTGGTCTGCGTGCTCGACACGGGCCGTACGTCGGCGGCGCGCATCGGCGACGAGCCGCGCCTCGACGCCGCCATGGACGCGGCGATGCTGCTCGCGTCGGTGGCGTCGCGCGCCGACGACCGGGTCGACCTGCTGGCGGTCGACACCGCGGTGCGCGCGTCGGTGACCAACGTCGAGCGGCGCACGCTGCTGTTCCGCCTGGTGACCGCGATGGCCCCGCTGGAGCCCGCGCTGGTCGAGACCGACTTCGGGCTGGTCGCCGGCGAGGTGCTGCGCCGCGAGCGCAAGCGGGCGCTGGTCGTGCTGTTCACGGCGCTGGAGCCGGGCGCGCTCGGCGAGGGGCTCCTGCCCGTGCTGCCGCAGCTGGCCGCCAAGCACAAGGTGATCGTCGCGGCCGTCCACGACCCGGAGCTGACCCGGATGGCCCGGGTCGGCCCGGCCGCGAAGCCGGCCGACGTGTACGCCGCCGCGGCCGCCCAGCGCGCCCTGGCCGAACGCGACCGGGTGGCGTCCGCCCTGCGCCACCACGGCGTCGAGGTCGTCGACGCCCCCGTGGACGAGTTCGCCTCCAGGCTGACCGACCACTACTTGTCCCTGAAGCACTCCGGCCGCCTCTGACGCCGGGACCGCGGGCGCTAGCTGGTGGGCAGGGCGGCCTCGGTCTGGTCCTCCGGGAGGGCCGTCGACTCGCCGCGGTGGGCGGCCCGGCGGCCGAGGACGACGATGTAGGTCAGGAACGCGCCCCACACCAGGGCGCCGACCAGGTCCTTCAGGAGCATGGGGATCGGCGCCGGGGTCACGAAGCCCTCCAGGAGGCCGCTCACCAGGAGCACCACCACCAGGCCCAGGGCCACCAGCATGCCCTCGCGGGCGGTCTCGGCCAGCGCGCGGCCCCTGGTGCGGTACGGGCCGGGGGCTATCCAGGACCAGCCGATGCGCAGCCCCACGCCCGCGCCGATGAAGACCGCGGTCAGTTCCAGGAGGCCGTGCGGGATGATCATGCCGAAGAAGACGTCGCTGCGGCCGTACGCGATCATGACGCCGCCGACCAGGCCTGTGTTCAGGGCGTTGATGAAGAGGATGTAGGCGACGGGCACCAGGAGTACACCCGCGGCCAGCACCATGCCGGTGAGGAGGGCGTTGTTGGTCCACACGCGCAGGGTGGAGTTCTGCGGCTGGAACTCGCTGTAGTAGCCCTCGAACTCGCTGTTGACCAGGGTGGCGATCTCGCGGTCGGAGACGAAGTAGTTCGCCACCTCGGGGTTGGCCGCGATGTACGCCATGAGGCCGAACGTGAACAGCGAGAAGGTGGTGGCCACGCCGCACCACCAGGGCCACGCGCGGTACACGGCCAGGGGAAACGTCGTGGTGAAGAAGCGGCCGACCGTCTGCCACGAGAAGGCGGGCGCGCCCGTGATCGCGTTGCGGGCCGTGAGGACCAGGCGGGACAGGCGGGCCACGAGCGCCGGGTCGGGCGAGCGGCTGCGGACGAGGGACAGGTGCGTCGCCGCGCGCTGGTACAGCGCGACGAGCTCGTCGGCCTCGGCGGCGGTCACGCGCCGGCGCCGGCTGAGCTCCTCCAGGCGCCGCCACTCGCCGCCGTGCTCGGCGACGTACGCGTCCAGGTCCACCCCGGCAGCGTAGACGGCCCGCGCGACCCACGGGGGTGCGCTCTTGTAGGACACTGTTCGCCATGGCCGTCACGTCAGCCCCCGAGGTCCCCGGCGACCGGCTGGTCAGCGGCGAGGCCGTCGAGCTGGACGTGCGCGTGGCGCGGGCCGGCTCGCGGGTCCTCGCGCTGATGATCGACATCGTCGCGCAGGTGGTGCTGTTCGTCGCGCTGCTGGTCCTGGCCCGGCTGGGCGAGTGGCTGCTGCTCCTCCTGGGGCTGTTCGACCCCGGCCTGGACCAGGCGGTCATGGTGGTGGTCGTGGTGACGGTACTGCTGGGGTACCCGG
Organism: Dactylosporangium sp. NPDC005572; assembly: GCF_040605515.1. Taxonomy (NCBI): domain Bacteria; kingdom Bacillati; phylum Actinomycetota; class Actinomycetes; order Micromonosporales; family Micromonosporaceae; genus Dactylosporangium; species Dactylosporangium sp. NPDC005572. The sequence continues at coordinate 81,415 of NZ_JBEXCY010000011.1, forward strand.
TCTTCTTCGAGACGCTGCTGCGTGGGCGCACCCCGGGCAAGGCCGCCATGGGCCTGCGCGTCGTGCGCGACGACGGCGGCCCGGTGCGCTTCCGGCACGCGTTCACGCGTGGGCTGGTGGGCCTGGCGCTGGAGTGGCCCGGTCTGCTGATGCCGGTGGTCACCTGGCTGGCGAGCCTCGGCACCCTGCTGCTCAACCGCAGCGGCAAGCGGCTCGGCGACCTGGCCGCCGGCACCATCGTCATCCACGAGCGCACCCCGGCGAGCTGGGGCTGGGTGCCCGCGATGCCGCCGCCGCTGGCCCGCTGGGCGGCGCTGCTCGACCTGACCGGCCTCGACGACAGCCTGGCCCTCGCGGTGCGGCACTTCCTCGCCCGCAACCGGGAGATCTCCGAGCCGGCCCGCACCCAGCTCGGCCAGGCGCTGGCCCGGGAGGTCGCCGCCTGCACGACCCCGCCGCCGCCGTACGGCGTGCCCGGCTGGGCGTACCTCGCCGCCGTCCTCGCCGAGCGCCACCGCCGGGCCGCACGGCAGCTGATGCGGGTCCGCGCCGCGTCGGCGAGCATGTTCCCGACCCTGGCCGCCGCGCTGAACCCGACCCCGCCGCTGATCGTGTCGGGTCAGGTGTCGGCGCCGACGTCACCGCTGCAGCCGACGCCGTGGACCCCGGCCTTCACGATGCCGCAGGCGCCGCCGCCGGGTTCCGCACCGCCCGCACCGACGGGTTCGGTCCCGACGATCCGCTCGGCCGCCCCGCGCCCCTGAGGGCCGGCGCGGTGGTGGCTCCGGGGCCGTTGCGGCGGCCCCGGAGCCCACACAGCGTCAGACGAGCTTGACCGCCTCCGCGTAGTGGCAGGCGCTCAGGTGGCCCTGGCCGCGGTCGGTCAGGGCCGGCTCCTCCGTGACACAGCGCTGCTGCTCGTCCCTCGAGAGCACGCCCGCGAACTTCGGGCAGCGGGTCCGGAAGCGGCAGCCCGACGGCGGGTCCACCGGGCTCGGGACGTCGCCGGTGAGCAGGATGCGCTGCCGCATCCGCTCCTTGCGCGGGTCGGGCAGCGGGATCGCCGAGATGAGGGCCTGCGTGTACGGGTGCGAGGCCTTCGTGAACAGCTCCTCGACCGAGGCCGTCTCCACGATCTTGCCCAGGTACATCACGGCGACCCGATGGGCGATGTGGCGTACCACGGAGAGGTCGTGCGAGACGAAGAGGTACGACAGGCCGAGCTCGGTCTGCAGGTCCTCCAGCAGGTTGATCACGCCGGCCTGGATGGAGACGTCCAGGGCCGACACCGGCTCGTCCAGCACGAGGACCTTCGGGCGCAGCGCCAGTGCCCGGGCGATGCCGATCCGTTGGCGCTGGCCGCCGGAGAACTCGTGCGGGTACCGGTTGCCGTGCTCCGCGTTCAGGCCCACGGTCTTCATCAGCTCGCGGACCGTGGAGCGGCCCGCGGAGCCGAACAGGCCGTGGATCCGCAGCGGCTCGGCGATGATCTCGAACACCGTCATGCGCGGGTCGAGCGAGGCGTACGGGTCCTGGAAGACGATCTGCAGGTCCCGCCGCAGGGGGCGCATCTGGGCCCGGGACAGCGTCGCCAGGTCCCTGCCCTCGTACTGGATCGTGCCGCTGGTCGGGCGGATCAGGTTGAGCAGCAGGCGGGCCGTGGTCGACTTGCCGCAGCCCGACTCGCCGACGAGGCCGAGGGTCTCGTTGGCGCCGATCTCGAACGACACGTCGCAGACCGCGTGCACCTCGCCGACCCGGCGGCGCAGGATGCCCCGCGACCGGACCGGGAAGTGCTTGACCAGGTTGCGCGCCGAGATGACGGCCTTGGTAGCGACGGCGGTGCTCACGCGTCCTCCTCCGAGACGTCGGCCACGTCGGTGGCCAGGGACGTGGACGCCACGTCGACCTCGTTGGTGTCGACGTCGATCGAGGTCACGGTGAACACGTCGGCCGCCGACGCCGACCCCAGCTGGTCGCTGAAGTGGCAGGCCGCGAAGTGACCGTGCTCGACCGCCTCCAGCGAGGGCTCCGACTCGTCGCAGACGTCCTGCGCGAGCGGGCAGCGCGGCCGGAACGGGCAGCCCGGCGGCAGGTTGAGCAGCGACGGCGGGGTGCCGACGATCGGCGTGAGCCGGGCGTCGCGGCCCTCGTCGACGCGGGGCAGGCTGCCCAGCAGGCCGAGGGCGTAGGGCATGCGCGGGCGGTAGAAGATGTCGTCGACCGTGCCCGACTCGACGAGCTTCCCGGCGTACATGACGCAGATCCGGTCCGCGTGCCCGGCGATGACCCCGAGGTCGTGCGTGATGAGCACGAGCGCGGCGCCGATCTCGGTCCGGGCGGCCTCGAGGGCCTCCAGGACCTGCGCCTGCACGGTCACGTCGAGCGCCGTCGTGGGCTCGTCCGCGATCATGACCTCCGGGTTGTTGGCCATGGCGATCGCGATGACGACGCGCTGGCGCATGCCGCCCGACATCTCGTGCGGGTAGTTGTGCACGCGCTGCTCGGCGTTCGGGATGCCGACGACCCGCAACAGCTCGACGGCCCGGTCCCAGGCGGTGCGCCGGCTGACCTCGTTGTGGACGAGGACGGCCTCGGCGATCTGCTTGCCGATGGGGTACACCGGGTTGAGCGAGGTCAGCGGGTCCTGGAAGATCATCGCCAGGTGCTTGCCGCGGACCGCGCTCATCTGACGGTCGTTCTTGCCCAGCAGCTCCTCGCCGCGGAACTTGGCGGAGCCGGTGATCCGGGCGGAGCGGGGCAGCAGGCCCATGAGGGCGAGCGACGTCACTGACTTGCCGGAGCCGGACTCGCCGACGATGCCGAGCGTCTCGCCCCGCCGCAGCGAGTACGAGACCCCTCGGACGGCCTTGACCAGCCCGTCCTCGGTCGGGAAGGCCACGCTGAGGTCGCTGACCTCGAGCACGGTGTCAGTGGCGACGGGTGGGTCCAAAGAGATGCTGGTCATCGGCGCACCAAGGTCTGTCGGGGGTCGAAGGCGTCGCGGAGCCCGTCGCCGACGAAGTTGACGGTGAGCGCGATGAGGATGATGAACAGGCCCGGGAAGTAGAACAGCCAGGGCTGGTCCTGCACGGACAGCTTGGCGTCGTTGATGAGCAGGCCGAGCGAGGTGTCCGGTCGCTGCACGCCGAAGCCGATGAACGACAGGGCGGTCTCGGCCAGGATCGTCGTCGCGATCGTGACCGTGGCCGCGACGATGATCGTGCCGAGCGCGTTGGGCAGCAGGTGCCGCAGGATGATCCGCAGGTCGCTGGCGCCCATCGCCTTGGCCGCCTCGATGAACTCCTGCTCGCGCAGCGCGAGCACGACGCCCCGGACCACGCGCGAGATGCCGGCCCAGGCCAGGAACGACAGCACCAGGGCGAGGCCCCACCAGCTGGCGCCGCCGCGGAAGTTGATCGCCAGGGAGACCGCGATGGCGATGCTGGGCAGGGTGAGCACCACGTCGGCGATGCGCATGAGCAGGCCGTCGAGCCAGCCCCGGTAGAAGCCGGCGACGGCGCCCCACAGCGCGCCGAAGGTGGTCGCGATCAGCGCCACCAGCAGCGAGATCTTCAGCGACTGCTGGGTGCCGCGCATGCTCTGGCCGAGCAGGTCGTGGCCGGCCTGGTCGGTGCCGAGCGGATAGTCCATCGACGGTGGCGAGTAGCTCGGCCCGTCGATGTAGGTGTAGTCGTACTTCCACAGCAGCGGCCCGACGAACGCGAACAGCACGATCAGCAGGAACAGCACCAGGCTGCCGACGGCGAGCTTGTGCCGCAGGAAGCGCCGGATGACCAGCTCGAGCTGGGTCCGTTGCCGGGTGTTGATCTCCTGCACGGTCTGCTGCGCCGGGGGCTTGGCGGCGACGGTCGTGTCACTCATAGCGGATCCTCGGGTCGAGCACGGCGTACAGCAGGTCGGCGACAATGTTGAACAGGATGACCACGAGGCCGGAGACCAGCAGCCAGCCCAGGATCGAGTTCACGTCCCGCCGGGTCACGGACTCCAGCAGGTACGTCCCCATCCCGGCCCAGTTGAAGACGGTCTCCGTGATGACCGCGCCGCCGAAGATGGCGCCGATGTCGACCGCGGTGATCGTGGTCAGCGGGATGAGCGCCGTGCGCAGCGCGTGGCGGATCATCACCTGCCGGCTGCGCAGGCCCTTGGCCCGGGCCAGGCGGACGTAGTCGCTGTTGAGGACCTCCAGCATGGCGCCGCGCTGGTAGCGGCTCCACGCCGCGTAGGTGATCAGCGTCAGCGCGATCGTGGGCAGCACCATGTGCCCGGCGATGTCGGCGATCTTCCCCCACGTGTCGAACCGGTCGTGGTTGTAGTCCTTGTCGCCGAGCGTGTAGAAGGTCTGCGTCCCGGTGCTCTGGTTGTAGGCGATGCCCGCCTCCTTCAGCAGCAGCGCCAGCCAGAAGGACGGGATCGACAGGGCCAGGAAGCCCACGAACGTGAAGCCGTAGTCGACCTTGCTGTACTGCTTGACGGCGCTGATGACGCCGGAGATGACGGCCAGGATCACGGCGAGCAGCATGGCCACGAAGACCAGCCGCAGGGTGACCCAGAGCCGGTCGCCGAGCTGCTCACCGATGTTGAGTGTGCGCTCGGTGGACTGGCCGAAGTCGCCGTGCACGACGAGGCCGAACAGCCAGTCGAAGTACCGTTCGGGCAATGACTTGTCGAGGCCGAGCCGGTGGGCCTCAAGCTGGCGGGTCTCCAGCGGTACCGGTGGGTTCCGCGCTTCCATGTCGTCGATGGGGTTGCCCGAGAGGGACGCGATGACGAACACGAAGATCGAGGCGGCGAGCAGTACCGGGATTCCGATCAGGAGCCGGCGCACCGCATAGGCAATCATGATCTACCTCCGCTTGACGCAGGACCCCGGACGCCGTCGCCGGCGTCCGGGGTCCCCGTGTGAGAAAGCCCAGACTCAGGCGGCCTTCTGGCCCCACTCCTGGATGTTGTAGGTCGGGCTCCACTGCGTCGGGTTGTCGCGGAAGTTCACGTAGTCGGAGTACGTGAAGGTGAGCGTCGGCTTCTGCACGAGCGGCAGCACGTACGCGTCCTTGGCCATGATCTCGTTGGCCTGGTTGAGCAGGTCGGCGCCCTTCTTGGCGTCGAGGGCCTGCGCACCCTGCTTGTTGAGGTCGTCGACCTGCGAGTTCGTGTAGTTGCCGTAGTTGCCGCCGCCGCCGGTCACCCAGTTCTGCTCGGCACTGCCCTGGAAGAGCGGGCTGCCGACCCAGGCGAAGATGATGAAGTCGAAGTCACCGGTGGTGAGCGTCTTGCCGAGCGTCTCGGTGACCTCGATCTTGATCTCGATGCCGAGGTTCTTCAGCGCGGCCTGGACCAGCTCGCCGGTCGTGGCGCGCAGCTGGTTGCCCTTGGTGTGGCGGAAGCGGAAGGCCGGCACGGTCTCGCCCGCCTTGGTGATGAGCTTGCCGCCCTCGATCTTGTAGCCGGCGTCGGTGAGGATCTTCTTCGCCTTCTCGATGTCGCCCGAGCCCTGGCCGGTCGACGAGACGACGTCCTTGTAGTTGGGGTCGCCGGGGAAGAAGTTGTGGCTGCCGAGCGGCTTGGCCTGCTTGTCGAAGACGCCGTAGGTCTTGTCGATCACCGACTTGACGTTGATCGCCGTGAAGATCGCCTGGCGCAGGGCGGTGTCGGCCAGGTACTTGTTCTTCAGGTTCAGGTCGATGTGCTCCCACGTGTACCCGTGGCCGATGCGGTAGATCACGCCGGGCGTCTCACCCGCGCCGTTGACGAGCGCCGCGTTCGGCTGCGGCGACATGCCGGTGATCTCCTTGTTCTTCAGCGCCGGGATCACGGAGCCCTGGTCGATGATGAACTTGAAGACGACCTTGTCCAGCGACGGCTTGACCTTGCCGTACCACTTGTCGTTCTTCTTCAGCACCAGCGACTGGTCCTTGGTGAAGGACTCGATGACCAGCGGGCCGCCGGACCAGGTCGGGACCGTCTCGCTGAACCAGTTGGCGGCGCTGTTGACGCCCTCGGGCTTGTTCAGGTCGAAGCCCTGCTTGGTGGCGAGGTGGGCCGGGTAGAGGCCGTCGGTGGAGTACAGGCCCTTCCAGTCGGCGTAGGTCTTGCCGTCCTCGAAGGTGAGGGTCACCGTCTTGCCGTTGTCGGAGCCGACGATGCTCTTGATGAGCTCCCAGCCGGACGAGCTCGCCGGCGCGCACTCGGTGCAGTGCTCCTTCTTGCCGGAGTTCTGCTTCCAGGCGAGCGTGAAGTCGTCGATGCCGATCGCCGTGCCGTCGTTCCACACGGCGTCCGGCTTGATCTTGTAGACGATCGTCTGCGGGTTCTGGTTCGTGAGCTCCGCCGAGACGAGCAGGTCGGTGTTGAGCTGCAGCTGACCACCCGGGTCCGACTTGAAGACCTGCGGGATGAGACCGGACATCGCCTGCGCGGCGACCAGCGTGTTGCCCTCTTCGGTGTTGATGTTCCAGCTCGTGAAGCTCTGCTCCAGGCCGAAGACGTACTCACCACCGGGCTTGGTCTGCCCACTGTTGCAGGTGTTCGGGTTCTTCTCGCAATCCGCGTAACCGGCGTTGGATGTCGGCGCGCCGTTGTCCTTGTCGCCGCCGCCGCCACCGCAAGCGCTCAGAACCAGCACGGTGGCTGCCCCGACCGCGACGAGGCTGGTAAGCCCCTTCGATCTCGTACGCATGTCCCCTCCAGTCAGAAACGCAGGCCCGGGCCACGACCAGTCCGCGGTCGCGGGCACGACCGTGGGCCAACCGGGCTGCGTTGTGGTGCCTAAAGGAAACGACGCTCGGCTCTGCCTGCATAGAGGATGTAGAGATTCGTAACTGTCCCGTTATGCGGACGATTGCGGGACGAATTTACGGCACTAACGGACGTTGCGAAGTCGTCAGATTACAGATGGTGCAAGTAGATCTTGCCGACCCACGCCCGAAATGACCTGGAAACAACCCGTCAAATCTACGCAAACAGGGATCGACCCCAGTAGTCGTCGGCGGCCTTGATGCCCGGCGGGCAGGCGAACAAACCACTTGACACATGGCGGATGTACTCGTTGAGTGCGTCCTGACGCGCGAGCTGAGTTTGCATGGGCACGAACTGGCGGCGTGGATCCCGTTGGTACGCAATGAAGAAGAGCCCGGCGTCGAGCCGCCCGAGGCCGTCGGAACCATCGACGAAGTTGTACCCACGCCGGAGCAGGCGTGCGCCGTTGTTGAAGTCCGGGTGCGCCAGCCGTACATGCGAATCCATCGCTATCGTCGACTCACCGGCGGCGTCCTTCACCGCGAAGGCCGGCTCGTCGAACTCCTTCACCCCGGTCAGCGGTGCGCCCTCGCCCTTGTTGCGACCGATGATCCCCTCCTGCTCGCCGAGCGACGTGCGATCCCACGTCTCGATGAGCATACGGATCTTGCGGGTGACCACATAGGACCCGCCGGTCATCCACTCCGGACCGTCGCCGGCCTGCACCCACAGGTGGTCCTGGAGCAGCTTCGCGTCCTCGGCCTTGAGGTTGGCGGTGCCGTCCTTGAAGCCGAACAGGTTGCGGGCCGTGGTCTGGCTGCGCGAGGTCGACGAGGTGCGGCCGAAGCCGAGCTGCGACCAGCGCACGCTCACCACGCCGAAGCCGATGCGCGCGAGGTTGCGCACGGCGTGCACGGCGACCTGCGGGTCGTGGGCGCAGGCCTGCACGCAGATGTCGCCGTCGGAGATCGCCGGCTGCAGCGTGTCCTTGGCGAACCGGGGCAGGTCGGCGAGGGCCGCCGGGCGCTTGTCCGCGATACCGAAGCGGTCCTTGCCGTCGGCGGTACGGAAGAGGCTCGGGCCGAAGCCGATGGTCAGGGTGAGGCCGGACGGCGGCAGGCCGAGCGCCTCGCCGGTGTCGTCGGGCGCGGCCTCGGGCGCGCCGTTCACCGCGCCGATGCTGCCGGCGTCCTTGCCGGTGGTCATCCGCGCGGCGGCCATGGTCCAGCGCTGGAGCAGCTCGACGAGCTCCTCGCGCTTGCTGGTGATGACGTCGAACGCGACGAAGTGCAGGCGGTCCTGCGCCGGGGTGACGATGCCGGCCTGGTGCGCGCCGTAGAAGGGGATGGCGGCGCCCGCATCGGCGGCTTGCGCAGGGTTTGGGCTGTCGAACACCTGTGCGCCGACGACACCGGCGGCGGCCGCTCCGACGGCTCCCGCCCCGGCGAGGCCGAGCATCTTCCGGCGGTCCATCGAAACCTCCATTGTGGACGGCCGCGGGGGCGGGGCGCCCCCGCGGCCGGTGCGTGACTACTTGGTGGCGACCAGCGGGGCGACCTTGCTGATCGGCTCGGCGAGCGCGTTGATCGTGTCGGCGAGCGCCTTGAGCTCGGTCTCGGACAGCTCGTTGTGCAGCTTCCAGCCGTCGCCCTTGCGGTGCTTGTCGAGCTCGGCCTGGGCCGCGGCGAACTTCTCGTCGAGCGTCTTGGCCAGGGCGGCGTCCTTCTCCTCGATGACCGGGCGCAGCGCGGCGATGGCCGCCCGCGAGCCCTCCAGGTTGGCCGCGAAGTCCCACAGGTCGGTGTGCGAGTAGCGGTCCTCCTCGCCGGTGATCTTCCCGGTGGCCACCTCGTCGAGCAGCTCCTTGGCGCCGTTGGCCAGGTTCAGCGGGGACAGCTCGACGGTGTTCGCCTTCTCGACGATCGTCTTGACGTCGGTGAGCAGCTTGTCGGCCGTCGGGCCGGACTTGCTGACGTCGTTGTTCACCCAGAGGTCCTGCTCGATCTTGTGGAAGCCGGTCCACTCCTGGCCGGGCTCCAGGTCGCCGTCACGGGCGTCGATCGCCGGGTCGAGGTCGCCGAAGCTCTCCGCGACGGGCTCGATGCGCTCCCAGTAGGTCCGGGCGATCGGGAAGAGCTCCTTGGCCTTCGCGATGTCGCCCGCCTTGACCGCGGTGACGAACTCGGTGGTCTTGTCGATCAGGGCGCCGGTCTGGCTCTTGACGTACCGCTGGTAGTCGGTCGTCGCCTGCTTGAGCTTCGCGTCGTCGGTCAGCGGCTTGTTCTCGCCGGTGGCCTTGAAGCCGCCACGGATGCCCTTGCCGATCATGCCGGGCTTGCAGGCCGTCTCGTACGTGCCGGCGGGCAGCTCGACGATGAGCTCGCGGGTCAGGCCCGGCGCGATGTTCTCGACCTCGCCCATGATCCGGTCGCCGCCGGCGTAGACGTAGAACTCGGTGACCTTCGCGCCCTTGTTGCTGATGGCGAACGTCACCGGACCGGCGGCGGTCTCGGTCGTCGCGACGTTGCACTCGGTGTCGGTCGCGGTGACGGTGATCTTGCCGTTCTTCGGGGCGTCGCCGCCCTGGTCCTCGGTCTTGTCGCCGCCGCATGCCGCCGCCAGGCTGCAGGCGACACCGATGACGAGCAGTCGTGAAATGCGCATGGTGCTCCTACACGAAGGGGGATTCCGTGGGTACTTCAGGCGTTGGTGCTGGCCGGCTCCACTGCCGGCGGCTTCGCATCGGTCTTCGGCTGCCTGCGCAGCAGCGGCAGCAGGAACAGGACGAGGACCGGGATGCCGTAGCCGGCCCAGGCGACGGTCTCCAGGACGGACGGCTGGGGCGTGAAGTTGAACATGCCGCGCAGCAGCTCGGCGTACCACGAGTCGGGCGGGAACGCCTTGGTCACGTCGTACGCGTACGTGTTGAGGCCGGGCACGATGCCGGCCTCCTGGAGGTCGTGCACGCCGTACTTGAAGATGCCGGCGGCGACCAGCACCAGCAGGGCACCGGTCCAGGTGAAGAACTTCGTCAGGTTGATGCGCACGGCGCTCGCATACAGCAGCCAGCCGAGCACGACGGCCGTGAGCAGGCCGAGCGAGATGCCGATGAGCGGCTCCGCGGTGTCCATCGCGCCCTGTGCGGCGGCATAGAACAGGATCGACGTCTCCAGGCCCTCGCGGATCACGGCGAGGAAGGCCATGCCGGCGACGGCGAACGTGCCGACCTTGATCGCCTCTTCGAGCCGGCCACGCAGCTCGGCGGCCATGCGCCGGGCCATGCGGCGCATCCAGAAGATCATCCAGGTCACGAAGGCGACGGCCACGAACGAGGCGATCGCCTCGAACAGCTCCTGCTGCTCGAAGGTGAGCTCGGCGGCGCCGATCTCCAGCAGCGCCGTGAAGCCGATCGAGATCAGGGCGGCGAGCGCGACACCGGACCAGACCCACTTCAGCAGGTGCTTGCGGCCGCTCTTGACCAGGAACGCCACGAGGATCGAGACGACGAGCGTGATCTCGAGTCCTTCGCGGAGGCCGATCAGGTAGATGGCGGTCATGCCGAGCTCCGTAGGTTAGCTATACCTAAGTTAGGTCAGCCATACCTTAGACCTCTTCGATGATCCGCTACAAGCTTGTAGAACACAAACGGGGTCCGGTCACATGACCGGACCCCGCTGCGCGGGACTGGAATCAGTAGCGGTAGTGGTCCGACTTGTACGGGCCCTCCACCGGGATCCCGAGGTACTCGGCCTGCTTCTTGGTCAGCTCGGTGAGCCTGACGCCGAGCGCGTCGAGGTGCAGGCGGGCCACCTTCTCGTCGAGGTGCTTCGGCAGCGTGTAGACGCCCACGGGGTACTGCTCGAGCTTCGTGAACAGCTCGATCTGCGCGATGACCTGGTTGGTGAAGCTGTTCGACATCACGAACGACGGGTGGCCGGTCGCGTTGCCGAGGTTCAGCAGGCGCCCCTCGGAGAGCACGATGATCGAGTGGCCGTCGTCGAACTTCCACTCGTCGACCTGCGGCTTGATGTTGATCCGCTTGACGTCCGTCCGGCGGGCCAGGCCGGCCATGTCGATCTCGTTGTCGAAGTGGCCGATGTTGCCGACGATCGCCTGGTGCTTCATCCGCGCCATGTGGTCGGCGGTGATGACGTCGAGGCAGCCGGTCGCGGTGACGAAGATGTCGGCGGTCTCGACGACGTCCTCGACCGTGGCGACCTGGTAGCCGTCCATCGCGGCCTGGAGCGCGCAGATCGGGTCGACCTCGGTGACGATGACCCGGGCGCCCTGGCCGCGCAGCGACTCGGCGCAGCCCTTGCCCACGTCGCCGTAGCCGAACACGACCGCGACCTTGCCGCCGATGAGCACGTCGGTGGCCCGGTTGATGCCGTCGATGAGCGAGTGGCGGCAGCCGTACTTGTTGTCGAACTTCGACTTGGTGACCGAGTCGTTGACGTTGATCGCCGGGAAGAGCAGCGTGCCCTGCTGCTGCATCTCGTACAGGCGGTGCACGCCCGTCGTGGTCTCCTCCGTCACGCCCTTGATGCCGGCGGCGACGCGGGTCCAGCGGCGGTTGTCCTCCTGCAGCGAGCGCTGCAGCAGGCCCAGGATCACGGCGTACTCCTCGGAGTCGGCCGTGTCCGGCGACGGCACGGCGCCGGCGCCCTCGAACTCCGCACCCTTGTGCACGAGCAGGGTGGCGTCACCGCCGTCGTCGAGGATCATGTTGGGGCCCTGGCCGTCGGGCCAGACGAGCACCTGCTCGGTGCACCACCAGTACTCCTCCAGGGTCTCGCCCTTCCAGGCGTACACCGGGATGCCCTGCGGCTTCTCCGGCGTGCCGTCGGGGCCGACCGCGATGGCCGCGGCCGCGTGGTCCTGGGTGGAGAAGATGTTGCAGCTCGCCCACCGCACCTGCGCGCCGAGGGCGGCGAGGGTCTCGATCAGTACCGCGGTCTGGATCGTCATGTGCAACGACCCGGTGATCCGCGCACCCCGCAGCGGCTGCGCAGCGGCGAACTCACGGCGGATCGCCATCAGGCCGGGCATCTCGTGCTCGGCGAGCTGGATTTCCTTGCGCCCGAAGGCCGCGAGGGAGAGATCGGCCACCTTGAAGTCGCCGTCGGCGACGGTCTGCGGGCGGTCTCCCGGGTCGGTCTGCGGCGGCATCGTGCTGGTCAATGCAATCTCCTGCTTCTCCAGAGGCGTTGCGGCGACCCTTCACGGTACGCGGGACGATTTGCCGGGGACCAACCGCCTCACGGTGGCGCGGATTGACACTGGACAGCGCGCGGGGCGGTGAGATCGCTCCCACCGCCCCGCGCTTCCCCCCGGTTTGGTTCCCCCGCATGCGGCTCGCACCCATTGCCAACCCCTGCGCACCCGCAACACTACTCTGCGCGATACGAATGTCGAGCAAATCGCAAAAATCGGTCAAGCCGGACTTGTACCGCATGCGCTGCGCGTCAAACGCCGGGCAGCGTCGGGCCGACTCCGTGGCATGGCGACCGGCGTCGCGACCTCGACACCCCGGATGCGCCGAACGCCGCCGGCCTACGTTGCCGGACGCACCCTCGGCGGCCTGGACGTCCACACCGGTCGCCTCGACGCCGCCGGCCGGCCCGGCCGGGATCCACTGCCGCGATCTCGGCGACCCGCCCAGCTGCCACAACGCCGTCGGCCCGCCCCGCCGTGACCTACTGCCCTGACCTACCGCCGCGACCTCAGCCCGCCGCGACCTCAGCCCGCCGCGACCTCAGCCCGCCGCGACCTCAGCCCGCCACGACCTCGGCGGCCCGCACCCCTGCGCTGGCCGCGTCCACGCCATCCGCCAGCGCTGCCGGGAATCCGCCACCGGATGTCCATACGAGCCTCCACAGCCCCGCCACAAGCGCGGGGGTCAGGAGGCGACGCGTCGCGCCGGAGCAGCAGAGCGCGGCGAGCAGGACGCTCAGCAGCGCGCCTGGCAGAACGGGTCGCCGGGCTCGCGCTGTCGATGACCCTTGCATCGCACCACGTCGATGCGGACACGTTTCTCAATCAACGTACCCCGCGCCGCCAAATCGGCCGACCGCTCCGTCACCGACCGTGCCGGACACGCCCGGCCCACTGAAGCCGCGCCCCGCACTCCTGGACCGCGGTGCGGGTCACCGAGGTCGCGGAGGTCGGCGTGGACGTGCGGACGACTCCACGGACCCTCGAGCCTCCGCGAGGAGCTCGCCGTGCGAGATCGACGGGGCGTGCGGATTCCTCCCCATGATCAAGGGAAAGATCTGGTCGCTATCACAGCCAGAAGTTTCCCTTGATCATGGCGAGGGCCAAAGCACGAGCGCTACGGAGTCGCCGCCTGATACGCCTCGCCAGTGCCGCTCACCGCGAGCTCCGGCCGTGACGCCGGTGCGAACGCTGCCTGGCCCTGGGTCAGCGACACCGGGACCACGCCGTCGTCGACCCGCAGGGTGCCCCGTAGGCAGAGGATGATGCGTGGGCCGCCCGCCGGGAAGCGGACCGCCGGGGTCTCGGCGGTGAGCACCGCGCGGTGCAGGGTGAAGTCCTCGATGGGCACCGGGTACGCGGTCAGGCCGGGCGCCAGGGCCACCGGGCGCGTCACCGGGTCCGGGAGGACCTCGAAGCGCAGCACGTCCAGCAGCTCCTCCACGTCCACGTGCTTCGGGGTCAGGCCGCCCCGCAGGACGTTGTCGGAGGCGGCCATGATCTCGACGCCGACGCCCTGCAGGTAGGCGTGCAGGTTGCCGGCCGGCATCCAGACCGCCTCGGTCGGGCGGAGGCGGACGCGGTTGAGCAGGGTGGCGACGATGACGCCGGTGTCGCCCGGATACTGGACGGCCAGGTCGGCGATCAGCTCGCCGGGGCGGCTGGCGGCCACCACGTCGGCGACCAGCTCCGGGTCGGGCTGGCCGAGCAGGCCGCGGACCGCGTCGCGCAGTGCCCGGGCCGGGTCGGGCTGGCTCAGGGCGTCGATCGTCGCCTTGAGCCGCGGGACGTTCAGTGCCGCCAGGTCACGGGCCGTGTCGGCCGGGTCGCGGAAGCCGCACAGGGCGTCGAACTCGGTGACCGCGACCAGCATCTCCGGCTTGTGCCAGGCGTCGACGTACGAGGCGTGGCCGGCCGCGAACCGCTCGCGTGCCCGCTCCAGGTCCGGGTGGGCCTGGAGGGACAGCGGCTGGGCCGCGGCCAGCACCTTCAGCAGGAACGGCAGCCGGAGCCCGAACCGCTCGACGTTGCGCGGGCCCAGCAGGGTCTGCGGGTCGGTGGCGACCGCGTCGACGAGCGACATGCCGCTCACCGCGAGCCGGGACGGGCTCGCCGGGTGGGCGCCCATCCACAGCTCCGCCTCCGGGTCGTCCGTCGGCGCCGGGCGGCCCTGCAGGGTGGCGATCGCGGTGTGCGACCCCCACGCGTACTTGCGGATCGGGCTATCCAGCAGCTCCAAGCTAATGCGCCTCCGCGGTCGAGGGGGCGGCCGTCTCCTGCCCGGCCTTCCCCGCCTGGTAGATGTCCGGCTCCAGGTAGATGACCCGGGCGATCGGCACGGCGGCCCGGATGCGGGCCTCGGCCGCGTCGATGCCGCGGGCGACCTCGTCGGCCGTCTCGTTGTGCCGGACCGCGATCTTCGCCGCGACGAGCAGCTCGTCGGGGCCCAGGTGGACGGTGCGCATGTGGATCACGGACTCGACCTCGGGGCCGTCGACGATGGCCTGCTCGATGGCGTCGATCTGCTCGTCGGTGGCCGACTCGCCGACCAGGAGGCTCTTCATCTCCACCGCGAGGATCGCGGCGACCACGATGAGCAGCACACCGATCGCGGCGGTGCCGACGCCGTCCCAGATGCCGTTGTCGGTGATCAGGGTCATCCCGACGCCGAACAGCGCCAGGACCAGGCCCAGCAGCGCGGCGAGGTCCTCGAGCAGGATGACCGGCAGCTCGGGCTGCTTGGCGCGGCGGATGAACTGCCACCACGACGCCTCGCCCTTGATCTTCTGGGTCTCGATGATGGCCGTGCGGAACGACAGGCTCTCCATGATGATCGCGGCGACGAGCACCACGACCGGCACCCACTTCCACTCCTCGATCGGGTGCGGGTCGGCCAGCTTGTGCCACGCCTCGTAGAGCGCGAAGATGCCGCCGACGAAGAACAGCACGACGGCCACGATGAAGGCGTAGATGTACCGGTCGCGGCCGTACCCGAACGGGTGGCGCGCGGTGGCGGGCCGTACGGCCTGCCGGCCGCCGAACAGCAGCAGGCCCTGGTTGCCGGAGTCGGCGACCGAGTGGATGGCCTCGGCCAGCATCGACGAGGACCCGGTCAGGGCGAACGCGATGAACTTGGTGACGGCGATGCCGAGGTTCGCGAACAGTGCCGCGACTACGGCCTTCGTCCCACCTTCGGTACTCACGGACTGACCAGCTCCTTCATCTCGGACACGGCGGGCACGGCCATGGGGTCGAAGCCGTGCGCGAGTCCAAGATAGATGGAGGCGAAGTCCGGCACAGCCACGAGCGACGCCAATCGTTCCAGAGCCGAGCCACCCTCGGCGGTGATCAGGCTCACCCGCACGCCGCGGCGTTCGGCCAGCTCCTGGACCGCCTCGGCGCGCCGCTCCTCCACCACGGTCGGCTCGCCGTCGAGTTCCTCCTCGTCGTTGGCCAGCCCGCCGTCGCGCAGCAGGACCAGCCGCAGGCGGGTCGGGCTGTCGTTGTCGTCGTCGGACGGGTCGGCGAAGATGTCGCGGTCGGCCTCGGCCAGGCCGCCGTAGACGCCGTCGAGCAGGCCCACCCGGCCGCGGCCGGCCTCGCCGAGGGCGCCGGCCACGGCGGGGTAGCGGGCGTTGGCGGCGAGCGTGTCGCCGAAGCGCCGCGCGGCCACCGTGGCCAGCGGCGACGAGCCCCAGACGATCGGCACCGAGTGGGCCAGGTCGAGCGCGAGGCTCTTGCCGGGGTTGACGAACGACTCCAGGGTCATGCGGCAGCGGTCGGCGTCGGCGTCGAGACGCGACGCGGTCTCCGCGAAGTCCGCCTCGTTGACCTTGACCAGGCCGAGCTGGCGGCCGATGAACAGCACCGGCACGGCGAGCCCCCACAGGCTGGCCCGGGCCGGGGCGCGGCGGGGCACCGGGATGAACGGCGCCCGGAAGCGGTCGGCGAGGGCGTGCAGCTGGGTGTCGGGGGCACCGATCGCGACCAGCCGGGCGCCGCGGCGGCCGGCGGCCTCGGCCGCGGCGAGCGCCTCCGGGGAGCGGCCCGACGCCGACACCGCGATGACCACGTCGGCGGCGCCGACCCAGCCGGGGATGCCGGCGCTGCGGTGGGCGAGGACCGGCACCGGGCAGCGCGGCCCGGCGACGGTCTCCAGGATGTCGCCGGTGCGGGCGGCGGTGCCGACCCCGGCGATGACCACGGCGCGGGGCCGGCCCTCGTCGGCCAGCGCGCTCAGGTCGGTCTCGGCGGCCAGGGCCGCCGACTCCCGCACCTGGGCGCCGGCCGACGCGGTGGCCCGCAGCATGCCGCCCGGGTCGTTGCGCTCCAGCGCCTCGGCGTTGTCGAGCAGCGACAGGTCGACGTCCCGGTGCCCGCGGACGCCCGCGGTGCCTTCCAGCGGGTTCACGACTGCTCCCCCTCGGCCGGCGCGGTGCGGGCCTCGTCGAGCAGCAGGACCGGGATGCCGTCGCGGATCTCGTAGATCCGGCCGCACTCGGTGCAGGTCAGCGTCTGCTCGTCCGCGTCGAGCGTGAGCTCGGCGTGGTGCTCGTCGGGGCAGCGCAGGATCGAAAGCAGGGCGGGGTCGACGGACACGCGTGCCATCTCCTTCGTGCGGGCGTCAGCGGCGGATCACACCCAGCATCTCATCGCGCAGGGCCGCCATCCGCTCGGCGGTCGGCGCCTCGACGTTGAGCCGCAGGAGCGGCTCGGTGTTCGACGGGCGCACGTTGGCCCAGCTGCCGTCGGGAAAGTCCAGCGTGATGCCGTCGAGGCGGTCGACGGGCACCGCGAACACGGCCTCGATCTCGGCCATCTTGGCGGTCTGGTCGGCGACCGTTGAGTTGATCTCCCCGGAGGCGGCGTAGCGCTCGTAGTCCTTGGCGAGCGCGGACAGCGGCGCGGCCTGCCCGCCGAGCATGGCGAGCGTGTGCATCGCGGCGAGCATGCCGGTGTCGGCGCCCCAGAAGTCGCGGAAGTAGTAGTGCGCCGAGTGCTCGCCGCCGAAGACGGCGCCGGTGCGGGCCATCTCGCCCTTGATGAACGAGTGGCCGACCCGGGTGCGCACGGGGACGCCGCCGTGCTCGGTGATGATCTCGGGCACGACCCGCGAGGTGATGAGGTTGTGGATGATCGTGGCCCCGGGCACTTTGGCCAGCTCGCGGACGGCGACCATCGCGGTGATCGTCGACGGCGCGACGGCCTCGCCGCGCTCGTCGACCACGAAGCAGCGGTCGGCGTCGCCGTCGAAGGCGAGGCCCAGGTCGGCGCCGGTCTCGCGGACCTTGGCCTGCAGGTCGACCAGGTTGGCCGGCTCCAGCGGGTTGGCCTCGTGGTTGGGGAACGAGCCGTCGAGCTCGAAGTACAGCGGGATGATCGTCAGCGGCAGCCCCTCGCCCAGCACCGCGGGCACCGTGTAGCCGCCCATGCCGTTGCCGGCGTCGACGACCACGGTCAGCGGGCGGATGCCGGTGAGGTCGACCAGCGTGCGCAGGTGCGCGGCGTAGGCGGTGAGCATGCCGCGCTGCTCGATTCCACCCTTCGGTTCGCCCGCGCGGTCACCCGCGTCGAGCAGCGCCTGGGCGCGCGAGCGGATGTCGGCCAGCCCGGTGTCCTGCCCGACGGGCTTGGCGCCCTGCTTGCAGAGTTTGATCCCGTTGTACTGCGCGGGATTGTGACTTGCCGTGAACATCGCGCCCGGCAGGTCCAGCGCACCCGACGCGTAGTAGAGGAGGTCGGTCGACCCCAGCCCCGCCTCCACGATGTCGGCGCCCTCGGCGCGCGCACCGGCGGCGAACGCGCCCGCCAGCGCCGGGCCGGACTCGCGCATGTCGTGCGCGGTGACGATCCGCTCGGCGAACTCGCCGCGGTCGCGCAGCGTGAGCACGAACGCGCGGCCGAGTGCCTCGGCCACCGGCTCGTTGAGCTGGTCGGGCACGGTGCCCCGCACGTCGTACGCCTTGACGATCCGGCTCAGGTCGATCACAGTCCCCTACCCATTGTCGTGGTCACTGTTCCTACTGGGAGCCTAGTGCCGTCACGTACCGCGCACGTGTCAGTCCGGAGTAGCGGTGGTGAGATCCCGTAACGCTTGTGGTGCAGGATGAATCATGGCCGAAATCCGGGCGATCGTCGCAGCGCTGGCCGCCAACCTCGGTATTGCGCTCAGCAAGTTCGTCGCCTTCGTGTTCACCGGGTCGTCCTCGCTGCTGGCCGAGGCGGTGCACTCGGTGGCGGACACCGCCAACCAGGTGCTGCTGCTCGTCGGCGGGCGCCGGGCCCGGCAGCGCGCCAGCCAGCTGCACCCGTTCGGCTACGCCCGCTTCCGGTACTTCTACGGCTTCCTCGTCACGCTGGTGATCTTCCTGGTCGGCGGCGTGTTCGCGCTGTTCGAGGGGTACGAGAAGCTGCACGACCCGACGCCGGTCGAGTCGCCGGTCTGGGCGTTCGCGGTGCTCGGGGTCTCGATCGTGCTGGAGAGCTTCTCGCTGCGCACCGCCGTCCACGAGGCCCAGCCGTCCCGGCGCGGGCTGCCGTGGCTGCGGTTCATCAGGACCACCCGCTCCCCCGAGCTGCCGGTCGTGCTGGCCGAGGACTTCGGCGCGCTGACCGGCCTCACGTTCGCCCTGGTAGGCATCACCCTCGCGGTCGTCACCGGCGACGGGCGCTGGGACGCGGCCGGGACGCTCGCGATCGGCGCGCTGCTCGTGGTCATCTCGATCACCCTGTCGCAGCGGATGCGCAGCCTGCTCATCGGCGAGTCGGCCGACAACGCCACACTGCACCGCATCGAGGCGGCGATCGAGCGGGAGCCGCTGGTCGAGCGCATGATCCACCTTCGGACCATGCACCTGGGCCCCGACCAGCTGCTCATCGCGGCCAAGGTGGCGGTGCGGGCCGACGAGCCGATGGGCCATGTGGCGCAGGCGATCAACCGGGCCGAGGCTCGGGTCCGGGAGGAGCTGAGCTACGAGTGCTTCATCTTCATCGAACCGGACGTGTTCGACCCGTCGCTCAGCGAGGCCGTCCGGCCGCCGGGTTCGGCGGCCGACGAGCCCCGTCCGGGGTGGGAGTAGCTACAGCTGCAGGCCCGTGAGCACCATCACCCGTTCCTCGGTGTAGTCGGCCATCGCGGAGGCCAGGCCCTCGCGGCCGACGCCGCTGGCCTTCGACCCGCCGTACGGCATCTGGTCGGCCCGGTAGCTCGGCACGTCGCCGACGATGACGCCGCCGACGTCGAGCACCCGGTGCGCCTCGAACGCCCGGTCGAGCCGGCGGGTGAAGACGCCGGCCTGGAGCCCGTACTGCGAGTCGTTGACGGCGGCGAAGCCCTCCTCGTCCGAGGCGATCCGCTCCAGGACGAGCACGGGGCCGAAGACCTCCTCGGCGACGACCTTCGTGGAGACGGGCGCGCCGGCCAGGACGGTGGGGGCGTAGGCGGCGCCGTCGCGCACCCCGCCCGTGAGCAGCTTCCCGCCGGCCGCGACAGCCTCGTTGACCCACGCCTCGACCCGCTCCGCGGCCGCCGCGCTGATGAGCGGGCCCACGTCGGTGGCGTCGTCGGACGGGTCGCCGGTGCGCTGCGCCTCGACGGCGGCGACCAGCTTGTCGGCCAGGGCGTCGTAGTGCCGCTCGTGGACGTACACCCGCTGGACGGCGATGCAGCTCTGCCCGGCCTGGTAGTTGGAGAAGGTGGCGATGCGGGTCGCGGCCCAGTCGAGATCGTCCCAGTCGGCGCAGACGACGACCGCCGCGTTGCCGCCGAGCTCCAGCGTGACGTGCTTGCGCGGCACCGCGTCGCGGATCTGCCAGCCGACCGGGCCGGAGCCGGTGAACGACACGACGGGCAGCCGCGGGTCGGCGACCAGCGCGGCGGCCCGGTCGTTGGGCACCGGCACGACCGACCACATGCCCTCGGGCAGGTCGGTCTCGGCCAGGATCTCGCCGAGCAGCAGCGCGCTCAGCGGCGTGGCCGGGGCCGGCTTGAGCACGATCGGCGCGCCGACCGCGAGCGCCGGCGCGACCTTGTGGGCGACCAGGTTGAGCGGGAAGTTGAACGGCGAGATGCCGAGCACCGGCCCGCGCGGGACCCGCTTCACGAACGCGATGCGGCCGGTCGCGGCGGGGTCGGTGTCGAGCCGCTGCACGCTGCCGGAGAAGCGGCGGGCCTCCTCGGCCGCCCAGCGGAACGTCGAGACCGCGCGGCCGACCTCGCCGCGCGACCACTTCATCGGCTTGCCGTTCTCGGCGGTGATCAGCCGGGCGACCTCCTCGGCGCGCTCCTTGAGCCGCCCGCTCACGTGGTCGAGGGCCGCGGCCCGGGCGCTCGCCGGCAGCGCGGCGGCCTCCGGGGCGACCGCGGCCGCCGCGGCGACGGCGGTCTCGACCTGGTCGGGGGTGGCATATGCGGTACCACCGACGACCCGCCCATCGTAGGGATGCCGGATGTCGACGACGTCGTCGCTGGTGGCCGGGCGACCGGCGATGTAGAACGGGGTCACGATCTCAATCCTATGCCCGTTTACGGCGCGGAAACAGTTGCTCAAGGGGTTGTGCACTGCGGATTCGATGGAAAGATGTGGCTGCCGGCACTCAAAGGAGTGGACACATGACCAAACAACTGCAGAACTTCGTCGACGGCGCCCAGGTGGATCCCGTTGACGGCCGTTATTCCGACCTGATCGACCCGGCGACCGGCGAGGTCTTCGCCTCCGCGCCGGTGTCCGGCGCCGAGGACGTCGACCGGGCCGTGAAGGCCGCCGCCAAGGCGTTCGAGACCTGGCGCGACGCGACGCCGTCGGAGCGCCAGCGCGCGCTGCTGAAGCTCGCCGACGCCATGGAGGACCGGGCCGCCGAGATCATCGACGCCGAGGTCCGCAACACCGGCAAGCCGCGGGCCCTGACCGCCAGCGACGAGCTCCCGCCGGCGATCGACCAGATCCGCTTCTTCGCGGGCGCCGCCCGGGTCCTCGAGGGCAAGTCCGCCGGCGAGTACATGAAGGGCCACACCAGCTACGTGCGCCGCGAGCCGATCGGCGTCTGCGCGCAGGTCACGCCGTGGAACTACCCGCTCATGATGGCGGTCTGGAAGATCGCCCCGGCGCTCGCCGCCGGCAACACCGTCGTGCTCAAGCCGTCGGACACGACCCCGGTCTCGACGCTGCTGCTGGCCGAGCTGGCCGCCGAGTTCCTGCCGCCGGGCGTGCTCAACGTCGTCACCGGCGACCGGGAGACGGGCCGGGCCCTGGTCAACCACCCGACGCCGCAGTTCGTCTCGATCACCGGCTCGGTCCGCGCCGGCCGCGAGGTGGCGGCCGCCGCCGCGCCGTCGCTCAAGCGCACCCACCTGGAGCTCGGCGGCAAGGCGCCGGTCGTGGTCTTCGACGACGCCGACCTCGCGGCGGCCGCCGAGGCGATCGCCGTCGCCGGGTACTTCAACGCCGGCCAGGACTGCACCGCGGCCACCCGCGTGCTCGCCGGCCCGGGCATCTACGCCGACTTCGTGGCCGCGCTCAGCGAGCAGGCCGCGGCGACGAAGACCGGCGCGCCGGACGACGAGGACATCCTCTTCGGCCCGCTCAACAACGCCAACCAGCTGGCCCGGGTCGGCGGCTTCATCGAGCGGCTCCCCGGCCACGCCTCGGTCGACGCCGGCGGCGCCCGGGTCGGCGACCGGGGCTACTTCTACTCGCCGACGGTCGTTTCCGGCCTGCGCCAGGACGACGAGATCATCCAGGACGAGGTGTTCGGCCCGGTCATCACCGTGCAGCGGTTCAGCGACGAGGACGAGGCGGTCCGCTGGGCCAACGGCGTCGAGTACGGGCTGGCGTCGTCGGTCTGGACCCGCGACCACGGCCGCGCGATGCGGATGACCCGGCGCCTCGACTTCGGCTGCGTATGGGTCAACACGCACATCCCGATCGTCGCCGAGATGCCCCACGGCGGCTTCAAGCAGTCGGGCTACGGCAAGGACCTGTCGATGTACGGGCTGGAGGACTACACCCGGGTGAAGCACGTCATGCACAATTTCGAGCTGTGATGTCGCTGTCCTCAGACCTGCACAAGCGCCGCACCGCCGCCGTCGCCCGCGGCGTGAGCAGCATGATCACGTCCTATGTGGATCACGCGGCGGGCGGCACGCTGTCCGACGTGGACGGTCGCGAGTGGATCGACCTGGCGGCCGGCATCGCCGTCACCAACGTCGGCAACTCGGCCCCGCGGGTCGTCGAGGCCGTGCGGCGCCAGGCCGAGCGGTTCACCCACACCTGCTTCATGATCGCGCCGTACGAGAGCTACGTCGCCGTCTGCGAGCAGTTGAACGCGCTCACCCCGGGCGCGTTCGAGAAGCGCTCGGCGCTGTTCAGCTCGGGCGCCGAGGCGGTCGAGAACGCGGTGAAGATCGCCCGGCACGCCACCGGGCGGCCGGCGGTCGTGGTGTTCGACCACGCCTACCACGGCCGGACCAACCTGACGATGGCCCTGACCGCGAAGTCGATGCCCTACAAGCACCGCTTCGGGCCGTTCGCCGGGGAGGTCTACCGGGTCCCGATGTCGTACCCGTTCCGCGACGGGCTGTCCGGCCCGGACGCGGCGGCCCTGGCGATCAACACCATCGAGAAGCAGGTCGGCGCCGACCAGGTGGCCGCCGTGCTCATCGAGCCCATCCAGGGCGAGGGCGGCTTCGTGGTGCCCGCGCCGGGCTTCCTGTCGTCGCTGGCCGCCTGGGCCCGCGGCGCGGGCGCGCTGTTCGTCGCCGACGAGATCCAGACGGGCTTCTGCCGTACCGGCGACTGGTTCGCCTCGACGTTCGAGGGCGTCGAGCCCGACCTGGTCACGACCGCGAAGGGCATCGCCGGCGGCCTCCCGCTGGCCGCGGTCACCGGCCGCGCCACGGTCATGGACGCGGTCCACCCGGGCGGCCTGGGCGGCACGTACGGCGGCAACCCGATCGCCTGCGCCGCCGCCCTGGCCTCGATCGAGACCATGCGGGAGCTGGACCTCAACGCCGCCGCCCGGCGGATCGAGTCGGTGATGCTCCCGCGCCTGCGGGACCTCGCCGGCAAGCACCCGTTCGTCGGCGACGTCCGCGGTCGCGGCGCCATGCTGGCCATGGAGATCGTGGTGCCCGGCTCGGCGACGCCCGGCACCCTGACCGCGGAGCGCGTCCACGGCCGGGGCGCCCCGCTGGGCGCCACCCCGGACCCGGCCCGGACGGCGGCGATCCAGAAGGCGGCCCACGAGGCGGGCCTGCTGCTGCTGACCTGCGGCACGTACTCCAACGTGATCCGCTTCCTCCCGCCGCTGGTCATGGACGACGAGACCCTGGGCCGGGCCCTCGACCGGCTGGAGTCCGCGCTCGGCTGACCCCTGGCGCTGGTGTGTGGCGCGGGCCACTATGGGTCCATGGCCGACCCGTGGCTCGCGCTGCGCACCGGTGCGGATCCGCTCGAGCGGATCCGCCTGAACGGGCGGGCGTGGGACGGTTTCCTCGCCGCCGGAGCCATCGGCGACCAGGTGCGCGGCGTCGTCGCCGACTCGTGGCGGCGCAGCGCCGCCGCCCGGCTCGACCCGTATGCGACGGCGCCGGTCGAGCTCACCGACGCCGAGCTCGAGGAGTACCGCGAGGCCCATCCCCTGCGCCGGACGCTCCCGCTGGTCCGCGACCTGCTCGGCGCGATCGCCGAGGACGGCGACCATCTCATGGCGATCTGCGACGAGCGGGGCCGCCTGCTGTGGGTCGAGGGGCACCCGGCCGTGCTGCGCCAGGCCGAGCGGATGAACTTCGTCCCCGGCGCGCGCTGGGACGAGTCCCACGCCGGCACCAATGCGCCCGGCACCGCGGTCGCGGTCGACCACGCGGTACAGATCTTCGCCACCGAGCACTTCAGCCGCCGGGTGCAGCGCTGGACCTGCTCGGCCGCCCCGATCCACGACCCGCACACCGGGCGGCTGCTCGGCGCGATCGACGTGACCGGCGGCGACCACCTGGCCAACCCGCACAGCCTGGCGCTGGTCCGGGCGACCGCCCGCGCCGCCGAGGCCCACCTCGCCACCGCCGCCCCGCCGGCGACCGTCACCTTCACCGGGCTGGGCCGCGACGAGGCGATGCTGACCGTCCACGGCCGGGCCCGCAAGCTCAGCCGGCGGCACAGCGAGCTGCTCGTCGTGCTGCTCCAGCACCCCGAGGGGTGCACCGGCGAGCGGCTCGGCCTCGACCTCTACGGCGACGAGCTGCTCAACCCGGTCACCCTGCGGGCCGAGCTGTCCCGTCTCCGCCGGCTGGTCGGCCCGGCCCTGCTCGACTCCCGCCCGTACCGGATCCGCGAGATCGTCTCCGCCGACTTCCAGGGCGTGCTCGACCGGCTCGCGCGGGGCGACGTCGGCGGCGCGCTCGCCGCCTACCGGGGGCCGCTGCTGCCCGCCTCGGAGGCGCCCGGCATCGTGCGGCTGCGCCGGCTCGTCGAGGGGCAGCTGCGGGCCGGGGTCCGGGCCGCCGGCGACCCGGCCCTGCTCACCGCCTGGACCGGGTCCAGCTGGGGCGGCGACGACCTGTGGATGTGGGAGGCGCTGGCCGCCGCCCTGCCGGCCGGCTCGCCGCGCCTGCCGCTGGTCCTCGACCGCATCGGGCAGCTGGCCGCCGAGTTCGGCGCAACGTCGTTGCAACCTCCCCGGCGTTAGCGTCCGCCCAGGCCGCCCGCCACCGCCGGCGGGCGCCGAACCTGGGAGGTCATCGATGACCCGATACGAAGCCCCCGACTTCGAGTCCCGCTACGACCATTGGATCGGCGGCGAATACGTCAAGCCCGCCCGCGGCCAGTACTTCGAGAACCCCACCCCCGTCACCGGGCAGACGTTCACCGAGATCGCCCGCGGCACCGCCGAGGACGTGGAGCTCGCCCTCGACGCCGCCCACGGCGCCGCCGACGCGTGGGGCCGCACCCCGGTCGCCGAGCGGGCCAACATCCTCAACAAGATCGCCGACCGGATCGAGGCGAACCTCGAGCGGCTGGCCGTCGTCGAGACCTGGGAGAACGGCAAGCCGGTCCGGGAGACCCTGGCCGCCGACCTGCCGCTCGCGGTCGACCACTTCCGGTACTTCGCCGGCGCCGTCCGGGCGCAGGAGGGCAGTATCGGCGAGCTCGACGACGACACCGTCGCCTACCACTTCCACGAGCCGCTCGGCGTCGTCGCGCAGATCATCCCGTGGAACTTCCCGCTGCTCATGGCCACCTGGAAGCTGGCACCGGCGCTCGCCGCCGGCAACGCGGTGGTGCTCAAGCCGGCCGAGCAGACGCCGGCCTCGATCCACGTCCTCATGGGCCTCATCGCCGACCTGCTGCCGCCGGGCGTGGTCAACATCGTCAACGGCTTCGGCGTCGAGGCCGGCAAACCCCTGGCCAGCAGCCCGCGGGTCGCGAAGGTCGCGTTCACCGGAGAGACCACGACCGGGCGGCTGATCATGCAGTACGCCAGCGAGAACATCAAGCCGGTGACGCTGGAGCTCGGCGGCAAGAGCCCGAACATCTTCTTCGACGACGTGAGCTCGGCCGACGACGCCTTCTACGACAAGGCGCTCGAAGGGTTCACCATGTTCGCCCTCAACCAGGGCGAGGTCTGTACCTGCCCGTCCCGCGCGCTCGTCCAGCAGGGCCACTACGCCACCTTCATGGACGCCGCCGTCGAGCGCGTGCGGGCCATCAAGCAGGGCCACCCGCTCGACACGGACACGATGATCGGCGCGCAGGCCTCCAACGACCAGCTGGAGAAGATCCTGTCGTACCTCGACATCGGCCGCCAGGAGGGCGCCAAGGTACGCATCGGCGGCGAGCGGGCCGACCTCGGCGGCGAGCTGTCGGGCGGCTACTACGTCCAGCCGACGGTCTTCGAGGGCGACAACGCGATGCGCATCTTCCAGGAGGAGATCTTCGGCCCGGTGGTGTCGGTGACCTCGTTCGCCGACGTCGCCGACGCGATCAAGATCGCCAACGACACGCTCTACGGCCTCGGCGCCGGCGTCTGGACCCGCGACGTCAACCTCGCCTACCGGGCGGGCCGGGCGATCCAGGCCGGCCGGGTGTGGACGAACTGCTACCACGCCTACCCGGCGCACGCCGCGTTCGGCGGGTACAAGCAGTCCGGCATCGGCCGGGAGAACCACAAGATGATGCTGGAGCACTACCAGCAGACGAAGAACCTGCTGGTCAGCTACTCCCCGAACAAGCTGGGCTTCTTCTGATGGAGCGGGTGGCGGTGACCCCAGCGGCGGCCGAGCTGATCCGGTCGCTGCGGGGCACCCACGGGCCGCTGATGTTCCACCAGTCGGGCGGCTGCTGCGACGGCAGCTCCCCGATGTGCTACCTGGAGGGCGAGTTCCGCACCGGGTCCTCCGACGTCCTGCTCGCGTCGCTGCGCGTCGACGGCGTCGACGAGCCGGTGACGTTCTGGATGTCCCGGTCGCAGTTCGAGCTGTGGCGGCACACCCACCTCACCGTCGACGTGGTCCCGGGCCGCGGCAGCGGCTTCTCCCTGGAGGCCCCGGAGGGCGTCCGCTTCCTGATCCGCTCCCGCCTGCTGACCCCGGAGGAGCTGACGGCCCTCGGGTAGCCCGCCGCGCCCCGTCGCGCCATACCGTCCCCCCAGCCCTCCCTCGTCGATCTTGGAGTTGTGGTCCGCGAATTGCCCGACATGGCCGTACATGGTCGGGACCACAACTCCAAGATCGCGGAGGAGACCACGCGGGGCGGCTCGGCGGAACCGATCGGCGCTGCCGGCCGCCTCCTGAGCGGCATTGCGGCAAGCCCAGCCGGCAAGCCCAGCCGGCAAGCCCAGCCGGCGACCACAGACACACCGGACCGCCGAACAGCATGATCTCGAAGAGTTGTTGCCACCACCGACCAGGACCGCGAAGACTTCTGGTACCCCTGGATACAACAAGTCTTCGGGATCATGGCCCAGCCTCCCGTGGCGCAGCCCCAAACCCGACCCCGGCGACAACTTCTCTACGTGATCACGGCCCGGGCGGCCCGGGCGGCGGCGGGGGCTGGCGGGCGTCGAGGAGGGGCTGGTGGGGGTCCCAGGCGTCGCCGCGGCGGCGTCTGGCCAGGGCGGACAGCGCCTCCAGGACGACGCGGTTGGCCAGGTAGGCCGTGATCTCGGCGTGGTCGTAGGGCGGGCTGACCTCGACCACGTCCACGCCGACGACCGGCAGCTCGTAACAGCACCGGCGGACCGCGTCCAGCAGCTGGCGGGACGTCAGGCCGCCCGGCTCCGGGGTACCGGTGCCGGGGGCCATCCCCGGGTCGACCACGTCCACGTCGACCGAGAGGAACACGCCGTCGCAGTCGTCGACCGCGATCTCGAACGCCTCGGTCAGGCACTCGTCCAGGCCGCGGGCCACGATCTCGGTCATCTCGTACGAGCGCATCCGCTGCTCGGCCATCCAGGACAGCGTCTGCGGGCCGGGCCAGTAGCCGCGCAGGCCGATCTGGAGGAAGCGGTCGCCGCGCACGGCGCCGGAGTCGATCAGGCGGCGCATCGGCTGGCCGTGGCCGATCAGCGAGCCGAACTCGGTGTCGCCCGTGTCGGCGTGCGCGTCGAAGTGGACCATCGACACGCGGCCGAAGCCGAGCTTGCGGGCCACGCCCGTGGCGTCGGGCCAGGCGATCGTGTGGTCGCCGCCGAGGACGACCGGGATCGCGCCGGCGGCTGCGACGGCGTGGACGGCGGCTTCGAGGGCGGCGACCGAGGCGGCCGCGTCGCCGGAGAACATCTCGACGTCGCCGGCGTCCACCACCCGCAGGTCCTGCAGCGCGTCGACGCGCAGGGCGAGGGACGGGCGAGAGCCGTCGTGCGGCAGGTAGCACGCCTGCCGGATGGCCTGCGGGCCGAAGCGGGTGCCCGGCCGGTGCGAGGTGCCGCCGTCGAAGGGGGCGCCGAGGATGACGACGTCCGCGTCCGCAAAGCTCCCGGAGTCGGACAGATCGCAGGGAGGCACGCCCAGGAACGTGATGTCGGGGCCGAACATCGGGCCGTAACGGGTCATGAACGGGTCATTTCTCCTGGATACCCCACGGCGAGCCGTACGCGGTGAGCAGGTCGAGGAACGGCTTCGCCGGCAGCGCCTCCGGGCCCAGCACCCCGCGGCCCGACCAGGTGCCGTCGGCGAGCAGCTCCAGCGCCACGACCGGGTTGATGGCGGTCTGCCAGACCACGGCCTGCGAGCCGTACTCGCGCATCGTCCAGGCGTTGTCGACGACGTGGTAGAGGTAGGTGGCGCGGGGGCGGCCGTCGCGGCCGAGGCCGGTGACGTAGGTGCCGGCGCAGGTCTTGCCGTGCATGCGGTCGCCGAGCGTCGCCGGGTCGGGCAGGCACGCGGCGACCACGTCCCGCGGCGAGACCTCGACGCCGCCGACGCGGACCTTCGCCGTGGCGTCCAGGCCGAGCTTGTGGATGGTCTTGAGGACCTCGATGAACTCGTTGCCCAGGCCGTACTTGAACGTCACCCGCCGGGCGTCGACCCAGCGCGGGATGAGCAGCACCTCCTCGTGCTCCACGTTCACGCACTCGACGGGCCCGATGCCGGCCGGGAAGTCGAAGATCTCCGGCTCCGAGAACGGGCGCGTGACGTACCAGCCGCGGTTCTTCTCGTAGACCACCGGCGGGTTCAGGCACTCCTCGATCGTGGTCCAGATGGAGAACGACGGAGCGAAGTCATACCCCTCGACGACCAGGTCGGAGCCGTCGCGGACGCCGACGTCGTGCACCTCGGCGAAGAGGTGGTCGGCGGCGTACCGCGCGAAGACGTCCGACAGCCCGGGCTCGACGCCCATGCCGCACAGCGCCAGCCGCCCGGCGCCGGCCCACGCGTCGGACGCGGCGAACTGCTCGTCGCCGAGCTTCACGCCGGTCAGCTCGTAGGGCCGGGTCGGGTGCGGCCGGGACAGCGACATCGCCATGTCGAGGTAGTGCGCCCCGGCGTCGAACGCGCCGTCGAATATGGGCATGACGAAGCGCGGGTCGACCGCGTTGAGCACGTGGGTGATCGTCAGCGACCGGCACAGCTCGGCGACCTCCGCCGCCGACGACGCGTCGAGCCGGGCGGCGATGAAGCGCGGGTCGTCCGTGGCGGCCACCGCCGCCTGGGCGCGCTCCAGCGAGTAGTCGGCGACCACGCAGTGTTCGAAGAACGCGCGGCGGGCGGCGATGCGCACGGCCGCGGTGCCGACGCCGCCGGCCCCGACGATGAGCAGTCGCATGTCAGGCCTTCCGGCGCAGTCGCGGCAGCTGTCCGACGAGGACGATCAGGAACGAGATGAGGAACATCGCCGTGCCGATCACGTTGATCTGCGGCGGGATGCCGCGCTGCGACGCGCCCCAGACGAACATCGGGAACGTCACGACGGTGCCGGAGTTGAAGTTCGTGACGATGAAGTCGTCGAACGACAGCGAGAACGACAGCAGCGCCGCCGCCACGATGCCCGGCATGACCAGCGGCAGCGTGATCCGCAGGAACGTCTGCGTCTCGTTGGCGTAGAGGTCCATCGCCGCCTCCTGCAGCCGCGGGTCGAGCCCGGACAGGCGGGCCTTCACCGTGACGACCACGAAGGACAGGCAGAACATGACGTGCGCGATGACGATCGTCCAGAAGCCGAGCTGCACGCCCGACGCGACGAACAGCGCCAGCAGCGACGAGCCCATCACGATCTCGGGCGTCGCCATCGGCAGGAAGATGAGGGTGTTGGTGGCGGCCCGGCCGCGGAAGCGGTGCCGGGCCAGCGCGAACGACATCAGCGTGCCGAGCACGGTCGCGACCAGGGTGGAGATGAGCGCGATCGCGATGCTCGTCCAGAAGGCGTCGCCGATGCCGGCGGTACCGAACGGGTTCGCCCAGTGGTCCCAGGTGAACTTGTAGTTCTGCAGCGTGTAGGGCGCGTTGCGGCCGGCGTCCCGGAACGACATGGCGGCGACCACGGCGATCGGCACGAAGAGGTACAGGAGCACGAGCAGGCCGATCGCCATCACCCAGTGGTCGGCGACGAGGCGGCGGAGGCGGTGGACCATCACAGCACCTCGTCGGTTCCGGCGCGGCGGACGTAGACGAAGACCAGCACGAGGATCGCCGCCATGAGGGTGAACGAGAGCGCGGCGGCGGCGGGGTAGTCGCCGACACGCAGGAACTTCGACTGGATGACGTTGCCGATCATGTACTGCCGGTTCGTCCCGAGCAGCTGCGCGTTGATGTAGTCGCCGGCGGCGGGGATGAACGTCAGCAGCGTGCCGGCCACGACGCCGGGCATGGACAGCGGCAGGATCACGCGGGTGAAGCGGGCCACCGGCCGGGCGTAGAGGTCGCCGGCCGCCTCGACCAGGCGCGGGTCGAGCTTCTCCAGGCTGGCGTACAGCGGGAGCACCATGAACGGCAGGAAGTTGTAGACCAGGCCGGCGATCACGGCGGGGGTGGTCGCCAGCAGCCGCCCGTCGGGCAGCGGCACGTGCAGCCAGTTCAGCGTCGACACGACCCAGCCGCCGTCGGAGAGGATCACCTTCCAGGCCAGCGTGCGGATCAGGAAGCTGGTGAAGAACGGCGCGATGACGCAGATGAGCAGCACGTTCTTCCACCGGCCGCCCTTGACCGCGATCGCGTAGGCGAGCGGGTAGCCGACCAGCAGGGAGATGGCGGTGGTGAGCGCGGCGTAGCCGATGGAGCGCCCGAAGTGCGGCAGGTACTCCTGGACGGCGTCGGAGTAGTTGGCGAAGTGCCAGGTCATCACGTAGCCGTTCTCCAGCGACCCCTCGGGGTCGTAGAGGCTGGTCGCGAAGAGCTGGATCGCCGGTACCGCGAAGAACACGATGAGCCAGAGGCCGCCGGGCAGCAGCAGCAGGTAGGGCAGCCAGCTCTTGCGCGGCTTGTGCAGCTCCGGCGCCGGCCCCGTCCCCGCGCCCAGTTGCCCGAGCGCGCTCATGCCGGTACTTCTTCGGCATCCACGACCGGAGCGTGCGTCTCGCCCGCCGGGCGGCTGAGCAGGAACGCGTGCTCGGGCCGCCAGGACACCGTCACCTCGCTGGCCACGGCGAGCGGCGCCGAGACGCCCTGGTTCGGCACGAAGACGGTGAACTCGTCGCCCCACTCGGCGCGGACCAGGTACTGCGTGCTGACGCCCATGTACGACGAGTCGGTCACGATCCCCCGCACGCCCTGGTGGCCGGCCGGCAGCTCGGTGCCGACGTGCAGCTTCTCCGGCCGCACGCCGAGCCAGACCGTGCCGTCGGCGGCCCGGGCCCGCGCGGCGGGCACCGAGTAGCGGCCGCCGTACGCCTCGACGAGCACGTCGTCGCCGTTGCGGCCGCTGACGGTACCGGCGAGCAGGTTCGACTGGCCGAGGAAGTTCGCCACGAACGCGGTACCGGGGAAGTCGTACATCTCCACGGGCGAGCCGAGCTGCTCGATCTTCCCCGCGTTCATCACCGCGACCGTGTCGGCCATCGTCATGGCCTCCTCCTGGTCGTGGGTGACGTGGACGAACGTGATCCCGACCTCGGTCTGGATCCGCTTGAGCTCCACCTGCATCTGCCGGCGCAGCTTGAGGTCGAGCGCGCCGAGCGGCTCGTCGAGCAGCAGCACCTGCGGGTGGTTGATGAGCGCCCGGGCCAGCGCGACGCGCTGCTGCTGGCCGCCGGAGAGCTGGGCCGGCCGCCGCTTGCCGAAGCCGTCCATCTCGACCAGGTGGAGCATGCGCTCCACCTGGTCGGCGTACTGCTTCACGCCGCGCCGGCGCAGGCCGAACGAGACGTTGTCCGCGATGGAGAGGTGCGGGAACAGCGCATAGGACTGGAACACCGTGTTCACCGGCCGCTTGTAGGGCCGCAACCGGGTCACGTCCTGGTCGCCGAGCATCACCCGGCCAGCCGTCGGCTCCTCGAGGCCGGCGATCATCCGCAACGTGGTCGTCTTGCCGCACCCGGACGCGCCGAGGAGCGCGAAGAACGACCCCCGGGGCACCGTCAGGGTGAGGTCGTCGACCGCCGTGAAGGCCCCGAACCGCTTGGTCACGCCGACCAGGTTGAGGTCGGCGCCGCTGGCACCACTGTGCTGCTCGGCCATGTATCAGGCTCCCGAAACAGACTCGAACTTCTCGGCGTACTTCTTGTCCTCGGCCTCGGTCAGCGCCTTGAAGGAGTGGACCTTCTTCAGCGTGTCCGCGTCGGGGAAGATGAGCGGGTTGTCGGCCAGCTCCGGGTCGACCTGCTGCATCGCCTCCTGCGCACCCTGCACCGGGCAGATGTAGTTGACGGACGCGGCGACCTGGGCGGCGACCTTCGGGTCGTAGTAGTAGTCGATGAGCTGCTCGACGTTGGCCTTGTGGGTCGCCGTGGACGGGATCAGGATGTTGTCCGACCAGAGCATCAGGCCCTCGTCGGGCGTGACGAACTTGATGTTCTCGTCCTCGGCGGCCAGCTGGATGACGTCGCCGGACCAGGCCACACACGCGGCGAGGTCGCCCTTGGCGAGGTCCTCCTTGTAGTCGTTGCCGGTGAACTTGCGGATCTGGCCGGAGTCGACGGCCTTCTTGAGCTTCTCGATCGCCGCGTCGAAGTCGGCGTCGGTGACATTGGCCGGGTCCTTGCCCATCGACAGCAGCACCAGGCCGACGGTGTCGCGCATCTCGGTGAGCACGGCGACCTTGCCCTTGAGGTCGGGGCGGGTCAGCAGCTCGTCGAGCGTGCGGATCTCCTTGGTCACCTTGCCGTTGTAGGCCAGGCCGGTGAGGCCGGACTGCCACGGCGCCGCGTGGTTCATGTCCTTGTCCCACGGCCGGTTGCGCAGCGAGGCGAGGACGTTCTTGCCGAAGTTGGGGGTCTTGGCCGGGTCGAACGCCTGCGTCCAGCCGAGGCCGACGACGCGCGAGGCCATCCAGTCGGTGAGCACCATGACGTCGCGGTCGATCGACTGGCAGGCCTGCAGCTGGTTGCGGACCTTGCCGAAGAACTCGTTGTTGTCGTTGACGTCCTCGGTGTACGTCACGGCGATGCCGGTCTTCGCGGTGAAGGCGTCGATCGACGGGCGCTTCTTCTCGTCGTTCTCGTCGACGTCGATGTAGAGCGGCCAGTTGGACCAGTTGAGCTTCTTCTCGGTCGCCGAGACGTCCGTCCCGACGCACGACGGGCTGCTGCTCGCGTCGGGCTTCTTCGCGGGTGCGGTACCGCAGGCCGCGAGCGCACCACCGGCCGCCATGAACGCCCCGCCGGCCAGGAAGCCACGCATCAGCGTGCGGCGCGAGAGTCCGGTGGCATTCAGGATCGCGGCCGCTTCAGGGGAGAGCGGCGGGCGAGAGGGGTTTCGCACGGGGGGCTCCTATGGATCTCGATGCCGGTGCACACTTCTGGGGGGCGGTGAACCGACGACTGATCCTGACACGCGGTGCCATCGCTCACAAGGGATTCCGTCGTCACGATCGGGTCGCACAACGAAAAGCGCTACCTGGTCAAGCCGAGGTTACGGCTGTCACCTCGCCGAAACCGGGGCCGCCAGTCTGGCACGGAAAACCGACCTTCAGTACCCCAAACGATTCCGCAGATCTGCCGTTGACCAGCCATGGAATTAGTTGCCAACCCCTGGGTCTTGGGCAAGAATCCACATGTGACCGACCCAGTCCTCGACGACGTCAACAAGCGCATCATCGAGCAGTTGCAGCGTGACGGCCGGATGTCGTACGCGGCGCTGGCCAAGGTCGTCGGCCTCTCCGAGGCGGCGGTCCGCCAGCGCGTGCAGCGGCTGCTCGACACCGGTGTCATGCAGATCGTGGCGGTCACCGATCCCCTGACGCTGGGCTTCGCGCGGCAGGTGATGGTCGGGATCAAGGTCGAGGGTGATCTGCGGCCGGTCGCGAAGTCCCTCGCGGCGGTGCCCGAGATCGACTACGTGGTGATCTGCGCCGGAGGCTACGACCTGCTCGCCGAGATGGTGTGCACTGACGACGAACACCTGCTCGACCTACTCAACGACACGATCCGGAGCATCCCTGGCGTGACGGCCACGGAGACCTTCGTCTATCTCAAGCTCGCCAAGCAGACCTATGCGTGGGGGACCCGATGAACGACCAGCAGCTCGACGACGCTGCTCGCGACCACCTCTGGATGCACTTCACCCGCCTGTCGGCGTACCGGGACGCCCCGGTGCCGGTCATCGTGCGGGGCGACGGGCCCTACATCTACGACAGCAACGGCAAGCGGTACCTCGACGGGCTGGCCGGCCTGTTCGTGGTGCAGACCGGCCACGGCCGGCACGAGCTCGCCGACGCCGCGGCCAAGCAGGCCTCCGAGCTCGCCTACTTCCCGCTCTGGTCGTACGCGCACCCGAAGGCCATCGAACTGGCCGACCGGCTGGCCGACCTCACCCCGGGTGACCTCAACCGGGTCTTCTTCACCACCGGCGGCTCGGAGGCGGTGGAGAGCGCGTGGAAGCTCGCCCGCTCGTACTTCAAGCGCACCGGCAAGCCGATGAAGACCAAGGTGCTGTCCCGCTCCATCGCCTACCACGGCACGTCGATGGGCGCCCTGTCGATCACCGGCATCCCGGTGCTGAAGCAGGACTTCGAGCCGCTCGTCCCCGGCGCGTTCCGGGTGCCGAACACCAACTACTACCGGCGCCCCGACGAGTCGATGACGCCGGAGCAGTTCGGTGTCTGGGCCGCCGACCGCATCGCCGAGGCCATCGAGTTCGAGGGCCCGGACACGGTCGCCGCCGTCTACCTGGAGCCGGTGCAGAACGCGGGCGGCTGCTTCCCGCCCCCGCCCGGGTACTTCCAGCGGGTCCGCGAGATCTGCGACCGGTACGACGTGCTGCTC
The DNA here is from genome assembly GCF_040605515.1 of Dactylosporangium sp. NPDC005572. Taxonomy (NCBI): domain Bacteria; kingdom Bacillati; phylum Actinomycetota; class Actinomycetes; order Micromonosporales; family Micromonosporaceae; genus Dactylosporangium; species Dactylosporangium sp. NPDC005572. The sequence continues at coordinate 116,236 of NZ_JBEXCY010000011.1, forward strand.
GTCTCCGACGAGGTGATCTGCGCGTTCGGCCGGCTCGGCGAGTACTTCGGGGCCAGGCGCTACGAGTACCAGCCGGACATCATCACCGTCGCCAAGGGACTCACGTCGGGCTACGTGCCGCTCGGCGCGATGCTCGCGTCGGAGAAGCTCGCCGAGCCGTTCCTCACCGGCACGAACTGGTTCGCGCACGGCATCACCTACGGCGGCCACCCGGTCGGCTCCGCGGTGGCGCTGGCCAACCTCGACATCTTCGAGCGTGAAGGCCTCAACGAGCACGTGCGCACGAACTCCCCCCTCTTCCGCTCGTACCTCGAGCGCCTGTACGACCTGCCGATCGTCGGCGACGTGCGGGGCGACGGCTACTTCTTCGGCATCGAGCTGGTGAAGGACAAGGCGACCAAGGAGACGTTCAACGACGTCGAGTCCGAGGCGCTGCTGCGCGGCTTCCTGTCGAAGGCGCTGTTCGACGCCGGCCTCTACTGCCGGGCCGACGACCGGGGCGACCCGGTGATCCAGCTGGCCCCGCCGCTGATCTGCGACGAGACCCAGTTCGCCGAGATCGAGCAGATCCTGCGCGCGGTGCTGACCGAGGCATGGGCACGCCTGTAGCCGGCGCCGCCGACCGGACGCGGGTCCGCCGGCTGCCCGAGCTGGCGGTCACCGACCCCGCCGTGCTGCGGGCGGTGCTCGACGCCGGCGTCGCCGGGCACGTGGCGTTCGTCCACGATGGACAGCCGTACGCGATCCCGGTCGCGTACGGCCGCTCCGGCGACGCCGTGCTGTTCCACGGCTCCACCGGCAGCCGGCTGTTCCGCACCCTCGCGGCCGGCGTGCCGTGCTGCTTCACGGTGACACACCTCGACGGCCTGGTCCTGGCCCGCAGCGCCTTCGAGACGTCGATGCACTACCGGTCGGCGATGGTGCTCGGCCGGTGTTCGGTCGTTGCGGACAAGGTGCCGGCGCTGCGGGCGATCAGCGAGCACATCGTCCCCGGGCGGTGGGACGTGGTACGCCCGCCGTCCACCAAGGAGCTGGCGGCGACGCTCGTGCTGTCCCTGCCGCTGGACGAGTGGTCGGTCAAGGTCAACGCCGGGCCGCCCGACTCGTCCCCGGAGGACGACGGCTGGGACCCGCCGATCGGGATCGTGCCGGTGCAGCTGGTGCGCGGGGAGCTGGCGGAGGGCGTATGAACTTCTGGATGTCGGTGCTGCCGGAGGTCGAGCCGCGGGCGGCGCTGCCCGGGTCGTGCGAGGCCGACGTGGCGATCGTCGGCGCCGGGTACACCGGGCTGTGGACCGCCTACTACCTGGCCCGCGCGGACCCGTCGCTGCGGGTCGTGGTGCTGGAGGCGGAGACCGCCGGGTTCGGCGCCAGCGGCCGCAACGGCGGCTGGTGCTCGGCGCTGTTCCCGAAGTCGGTCGCGGCCCTGGCCCGGGCCTACGGCCGGGACGCCGCGCTCGCCCTCAACGCCGCGATGGAGTCCACAGTGGACGAAGTCGGGCGGGTCGCCGCCGAGGAGGGCATCGACTGCGACTACGCCAAGGGCGGCACGGTCGTGCTGGCGCGCAACGCGGTCCAGCTGGAGCGCGCCCGGCACGAGGTCGCCGAGGCCGCGGAGTTCGGCATCCGGCTCGACCTGCTCTCCGCGGCCGAGGCGAGCGGGCGGGTCGGCGCGGCCGGCGTGCTCGGCGGGACGTATACGCCGCACTGCGCGGCGATCCAGCCGGCCAGGCTGGTGCGCGGCCTCGCCGCCGCCTGCGAGCGGCGCGGGGTGCACATCTACGAGCGGACGCCGGCGACGGCCGTCGCGTCCGGCCGGGTGGAGACGCCGCACGGGACGGTTCGGGCACCGATCGTGGTGCGGGCGACCGAGGGGTTCACGCCCCGGCTGCCGGGGCTGCGCCGGGCGATCGCGCCGGTGTACTCGCTCATGGTCGCCACCGAGCCGCTGCCGGCCGCGTTCTGGGCGACGGCCGGCCTGGCCGCCCGTGAGACGTTCTCGGACCACCGCCACCTCATCATCTACGGCCAGCGGACGGCCGACGACCGGCTCGCGTTCGGCGGCCGGGGCGCGCCGTACCACTTCGGCTCGGCGATCGAGCCGGCGTTCGACCGGGAGCCGCGGGTCTTCGCCGAGCTGCACCGGGTGCTGCTCGAGCTGTTCCCGGCGCTGGGGGACGCGCGGATCACGCACACCTGGGGCGGGCCGCTCGGCATCGCCCGGGACTGGATGGCGTCCGTGGGTCTGGACGCGCCGACCGGGCTGGCCTGGGCCGGCGGCTACGTCGGCGACGGGGTCGGCACGTCGAACCTGGCCGGGCGGACCCTGGCCGACCTGATCCGCGGGGTGCCGTCGGAGCTGACGGCGCTGCCGTGGGTCGGGCACCGCTCGCCGCGCTGGGAGCCGGAGCCGCTGCGCTGGCTGGGCGTGAACGCGAGCCTGCGGATGATGACGAGCGCCGACGCGGCCGAGACCCGCTCGGGCCGCCCGTCGCGCCGCGCCGCGCTGATGGCCCGGCTCCTGGGGGCCTAGGCCCTAGCCCTCCAGGTCTTCGGGCGACATGCCCAGCAGGTTGGCGACCTGCTCGATGATCACGTCGTGAACCAGGTCGGCTAGGTCGTCGTGGTCGGCGGCCCGGAACTCCAGCGGCCGGCGGTAGAGCACGATCCGCGGCGGCACCCCGTGGCGCCCGGGCCGGCCGGGCAGCAGCCGGGCCAGCGGCACCTCGCCGTCCTCCAGCACGTCGGAGTCGTAGACGTTGAGCTCCGGCGGCACGTCCTCGACGGCGAACTCGACCCCGGCGAGCTCCTGGGCATAGCGCTGCTCGAGCTGCTCGACCGAGTCGAGGACCAGGTCGTCGAACATCTCGGCCCGGGTGCGCGACATCGGCAGCGACGCGGGCACGAGCCGGCCGCGCAGCCCCCGGCCATGCCGGTCGCGGCCGCGCCGCCCCGGTCCGCTGCGTCGTCGGTCTGGGCTCGCCACGTAGCCAGCGTACTGCCCGCCGCCCCATCGCCCGAGCGGGCGTGTCGCCCGCGTCACCACGGCGTGTCGCGGGGCAACGGGGTTGGGCGGAGCGCCGCGGAGCGATACCGTTCGGCCGTGAGGACCCCACGTCGATGCTCGCGCAACGGTTGCCCCCGACAGCCCGTTGCGACGTTGACGTACGTTTATGCCGAATCGACCGCGGTCGTCGGCCCGCTGGCCGCGTTCGCCGAACCGCACTCCTACGACCTGTGCGAGTCCCACGCCCGCGGCCTCACCGCGCCGCGCGGCTGGGACCTGGTGCGACACGAGGGCGAGTACGGTCCGCCCCCGCCTACCAACGACGACCTCGTCGCGCTCGCCGAGGCGGTCCGGGAGGCGGCCCGGCCGGCTCCGCGCCGGGAGGACACCGACCAGCAGCACCCGCTCGGCCGCCGGGGGCACCTGCGCGTGATACCGCCCGACGCCTAGCGCAACCGTGACTCGACGCCTAACCGGAAAAGGGCGCCGGCAGCGCCGACGCCCTTTCCTGCAATTCACGATCTACTAGGCAGCGCGTCGTTTGAGCTTGCGGCGCTCACGCTCGGAGAGCCCGCCCCAAATCCCGAAGCGCTCGTCGTGCCCCAGCGCGTACTCCAGGCAGTCGGCCCGCACCTCGCAGCGCGAGCAGATGCGCTTGGCCTCGCGCGTGGACCCACCCTTCTCCGGAAAGAAGGCCTCCGGGTCGGTCTGCGAGCACAAAGCGCGTTCTTGCCACTCCGGAGCGTTACCCAGCAGGTCGGCCACGACTGGTCGGCCGTCCATCAGCGTGCCTCCTTCTTGCGCACCGGCACGAATGCCGGCGCAACCCCCCACGCGGAAGGCGCATGTCCTACAAGGTTGCAGTACCTCGGCGCGGTGTTCCGTATGTCCGCTTGGTGGCTAACTGAGCCGACCCTGCGAACATCCCCCGGTGAAATTACACGCGTGTAATGCGTGCGTCGTCAAGCCGAACCTGCTAAATAGGCCCGCTTGGGCGACCGCCTCCACCCGTGCCGTAGGCATACCGACGCAGCCCCGCCGGAGGTAACGGGCGACACGCCGGACGCGCCGAAACCGGTCCGCAATGTCGGCTCGATCCGGGCCCGGCGGAGGCCGTGATCCGTCGGCCGCCGCCGGGTATGGCCCTATGTTCTAGGCCTTCTGGTAGACCGTCGTGCGGCGGCGGACGGGGCGGCCGGCCGCGGTGCCGATCGCCTCCAGCTCGGCCGCGGTGCGGGCCGAGCCGTGCTCCGAGCCGGCCATGCGGGAGATGGTCTCCTCCATGAGCGTGCCGCCGAGGTCGTTGGCGCCGCCCCGGAGCATCGCCACGGTGCCCTCGTCGCCCAGCTTCACCCAGGAGCACTGGATGTTGTCGATCCGGCCGTGCAGCAGGACGCGGGCCATCGCGTGCACCGCCCGGTTGTCCCGCCACGTCGGGCCCGGCCGCGCGATGCCGGCGAGGTAGATCGGCGCGCTGTGGTGGACGAACGGGAGGGCGACGAACTCGGTGAAGCCGCCGGTGCGGTCCTGGATGCCGGCGAGCACCCGGAAGTGGCCGAGCCAGTGGCCGGGGTGGTCGACGTGGCCGTACATCATCGTCGAGCTCGACCGGATGCCCAGCTCGTGCGCCGTGCTCACCACCTCGACCCAGGCCGACGTGGGCAGCTTGCCCTTGGTGAGCACCCAGCGGACCTCGTCGTCGAGGATCTCGGCGGCGGTGCCGGGGATCGTGTCGAGGCCGGCCTCCTTGAGCTGCGCCAGCCAGTCGCGGATCGGCACGCCGGCCTTCGCGGCCGCGGTCACCACCTCCATCGGGCTGAACGCGTGGACGTGCATGCCGGGGACCCGGGCCTTCACCGCGCGCACCAGGTCGGCGTAGGCGGTGACGGGCAGCTTCGGGTCGATGCCGCCCTGCATGCAGACCTCGGTCGCGCCGGCCTGCCAGGCCTCCTCGGCGCGGTCGGCGACCTGCTCGTAGGACAGCCGGTAGGCGTCGGCGTCGCGCTCCCGCTGGGCGAACGCGCAGAACCGGCAGCCGACGTAGCAGACGTTGGAGAAGTTGATGTTCCGGTTCACGACGTAGGTGATGTCGTCGCCGACCGCCTGCCGGCGCAGCTCGTCGGCGATCCGGGTCAGCTCCTCCAGCCCGGCACCGTCCACATTGAACAGCGCGAGCGCCTCGGCCTCGTGCTGCGGCTCGAGCAGGCTGCCCGGGTCCTCCTCGGCCCGCTTCAGTCCACTGTGGACGTCGCTCTCGATCCGCTCGACCGGCTTGATCCTGGACGCGACCTCCTGCCAGTCGCCGTACACCGTGTCGAAGTCGCCGCGGCGGTCCTCGGTGCGGCCCTCGGTGTCGATCGCCGTGTGCAGGTCGGTGCGGCCGCTGTCCGAGTAGCCGCCGTCGGGCTCCTGCCACGGCAGGCCCGCCGGCATGCTCGCCTCGTCGGCCAGGCCCGTCTCCGGGTCCATGAGGGCGGCGAGGTGGCCGGCCACGCGGGCGTCGATCCACGGGACGCCGCGCCGCGCGTACTCCGGGTAGATCGTGAGCCGCTCCCGCAGCGTGAAGCCGGCCTCGGCGCTGCGCCGGGCGAGCTCGTCGATGGCGGGCCACGGGCGCTCGGGGTTGACGTGGTCGGGCGTGACGGGTGAGACGCCGCCCCAGTCGTCGATGCCGGCCTTGAGCAGGAGGGTGTACTCCTGGTCGATGAGGTTCGGCGGCGCCTGGAGCCGCGCCTTCGGGCCGAGCACCAGGCGGGCGACGGCGATCGTGGCCGCGAGGTCCTGCAGCTCCGCGTCCGGCATCCCGCGCATCGCCGTGTCCGGCTTGGCGCGGAAGTTCTGGACGATGACCTCCTGGATGTGACCGTACTCCCGCATGGTCCGGCGGATCGCGAACAGCGACTCCGCCCGTTCGCCGAGCGTCTCGCCGATGCCGATGAGGATGCCGGTCGTGAACGGCACGCCGACCCGGCCGGCGTCGTCCAGCACGCGCAGGCGGACGGCGGGCTCCTTGTCGGGCGAGCCGTAGTGCGGGCCGCCGGGCTCGGACCACAGGCGGGTCGCGGTCGTCTCCAGCATCATGCCCATGCTCGGCGCGACCGGCTTGAGCCGCTGGAGCTCGGCCCAGGACAGCACGCCCGGGTTGAGGTGGGGCAGCAGGCCGGTCTCCTCCAGCACCGCCACCGCGCAGGCCCGCAGGTAGTCGAGGGTGGAGTCGTAGCCGCGCTCGTCGAGCCAGCGCTTGGCCTGGGGCCAGCGCTCCTCGGGGCGGTCGCCGAGGGTGAACAGCGCTTCCTTGCAGCCCTGCTTGGCGCCCTCGCGGGCGATCTCCAGGACCTCGTCGATCTCCAGGTACTCGCTCGGCAGCCGGTGCGGCACGGTCGCGAACGTGCAGTAGTGGCAGCGGTCCCGGCACAGGCGGGTGAGCGGGATGAAGACCTTCCGGGAGTAGGTCACGACGCCCGGGCGTCCCGCGTCGGCCAGGCCGGCGTCGCGCACGTGGCCGGCGATCGCCAGCAGGTCGTCGAGCGCCGGGCCGCGGGCCGCGAGCAGGACGGCCGCCTCGGTCTCGTCGAGCGGGCGACCGTCGGCCGCCCGGCGCAGGGCCCGCCGCATCGCGTTGCCCTCGGTACTGCTGACTGGAGACGTCACGCCTTGCAGCGTATGCCGCCGCCGGGCGGATGAACGCGCACCTCGGATGTGACTTAGTCCCCTTGCCGCCGGGCGGGTGGCCGGTGTGGCGCCCGCCCGGCGGCAGCGGGTCAGTCGCGCGGCGGGATGACCTGCGTGCGCTGGGTGTCGTCGCCGTCCTCGGCCGGCTTGGGCGCGTCCTGGACCGGCGCCTCGAACCTGGCCGTCGCGTCGGGGTCGGCGGCCGGCGGGGCCGCCGGCGGGATGAAGGCCGCGGTGGCGTCGGGGTCGGCGGCCGGCGGGGCAGCCGGCGGGGTCGCCGGCGGGGTGAAGGCCGCGGTGGCGTCGGGGTCGGCCGCCGCCGGGGTGAACGTTGCGGTCGGCTCGCTGCCCGGGTCGGCCACCGCCGGGCTGAACGTGGCGGCCGGCTCGCTGCCCGGGTCGTCCGTCTGCTCCACGGCCTGCGGCTCGGCTTGCGGCACGGCCTGCGGTTCCGCCTCCGGGAAGGCGCCCGTCTTGCCGAACGGCGACGCGGCCTCGCCCTCGGCGGCCTCCGCCGCCGCGGCCGGGTGCGTCGACGTGCCGCCCGGCCAGCCCGCGGCGGCGAAGCCCTGCGGCGGGGTCGACGGCCCGGTGTCGGCCGGGGACGCCGAGACCGGCGCGTCAGCGCTCGCGGTCGACGCCGTGTAGGTGGCGAACGGCGAGCTCAGCGGGGGCGCCGAGCTCGGCTCGGTCCCGGTCGGGGCCGCGACGGGCGGGGCGCCGAAGCTCGGCGCGGTCGACGCCGGGGCCGTGTACGCCGGGGCGCCCGTCGACGTGGGCTGGGCCGGCTGGGCCGGCTGCGCCGGGGCGCCCGAGGTCGGGGCGGCGAACGCGGGCGCGCCGGTCGAGGTCGGCTGGACCGGCTGGACCGGCTGCGCCGGCTGCGCGGCGAAGTTCTGGGTGGCGTAGCCCGCGGCCGGGTTGGCCCAGCCGCCGGTCGCCGGCTGCTGCTGCTGGTAACCCGGCTGCTGGTAGCCCTGCGGGATCACCGTGGTCTGGACGCCCGCGTAGCCGGGCTGCTGGTACGCGCCGGGCTGCTGGCCGTAGGGGTAGCCGGGCTGGCCGTACGGGTAGGCGTACTGCACCGGCTTCTCCGGCGCGTAGGCACCGAGGTACACCCGGATCACCAGGAACAGCCCGAGGCCGAGGAGCGCCAGCATGCCCAGCCGGCCGAGGAAGCTCGCCAGCACGAACCCGAAGGAGACGCCGTCGGTCTGCAGGTCGCCGATGAGGCCGGCCAGGAGCAGCACGACGCCGAACAGGGCCGACACCCCGTACTCGACCAGGGCGCCCAGCACGACGACGCGGGCCCGCGACACCGCCGGCTCGACGTGCGTCGCGAGCAGCACCGCGATGATCGGCAGCGACACGGTCGCGAGCGAGACGAAGGTGCCGAACGACCCGCCCGCGTTGCTCAGGAAGTCCTGCGTGAACGACGTCAGCAGGTGGATGAGGCCGACCAGGAGGAACAGCGCGTCGACGCCGAGCAGCACCAGGGTGGCGAGCTCACGGTAGGGCGCGGTGAACTGGCGGGCCGGCTTCGGCTCGCTGGTCGCGGTCGTCGCCTGAACCTGGGGCTGCTGGGCCTGGGCGTAGGCCGGCTGACCTGACGCCGGCTGCTGGCCGGCCTGGGCGTAGGCCGGCTGACCCGACGCCGGCTGCTGGCCGGGCTGGGCGTAGGCCTGCTGGGCATGTGCCTGTGCGGCCTGGGCATAAGCCTGCTGGGCCTGCGCCGCCTGGGCCTGGGCGTAGGCCGCATGGGCCGCCGCGGCGGGCTGGGCTGGGGCCGGCTGGGCCGACGTCGGCTGCAGGCCCGGCTGGGCCTGGGGCTGCGCCGCATACGGCGTGGCGCCCGGCTGCGGCGCGAACCCTCCGGTCGGCGTCGGGTCGGGTGGCTGGGTGCTCACTGGCTCTCCCGAAGTGACATGCATGGACGCAACAGGTCGCCAGCAGCCTAGCCTCTGCGATCGAATCCCGCGTACGCAGGAAGCCCAGGGGGAAACCGTCGTACCGGTGCGGCAGGATTGACGGCATGCGGATCGTGGTTCTGGCCGGCGGCATCGGCGGCGCACGTTTTCTTCTCGGTGTCCGGGCGGTGGCCCGGGAGCTGGGCGCCGACGTCACGGCGATCGTCAACGTCGGCGACGACGTCACGCTGCACGGCCTGCGCATCTGCCCCGACCTCGACAGTGTGATGTATACGCTGGGCGGCGGCGCCGATCCCGAGCGTGGCTGGGGCCGGGTCGGCGAGACCTGGGTGGTCAAGGAGGAGCTGGCGGCCTACGGCGCCGAGCCCACCTGGTTCGGCCTCGGCGACAAGGACATCGCGACCCACCTGGTGCGCACCCGCATGCTCGACGCCGGCTATCCGCTGTCGGCCGTCACCGAGGCGCTCAACACCCGCTGGCAGCCGGGCATCCGGGTGCTGCCGGCAAGCGACGACCGCGTCGAGACCCACGCCGTCGCCGAGGTCGACGGCGCGACCCGGGCCATCCACTTCCAGGAGTGGTGGATTCGTCACCGCGCGCAGCTGCCGACCCAGCGCTTCGTCTTCGTGGGCGCCGAGACGGCCAAACCGGCGGCGGGCGTGCTCGACGCGCTGGCGGCCGCGGACGTGGTGCTGGTGGCGCCGAGCAACCCGGTGGTCAGCGTCGCTCCGATCCTCGCGGTTCCCGCCCTCCGCGAGGCGGTCGCGACCGGCACGGCCCCGGTCGTCGGCCTCTCCCCCATCATCGGCACGGCCCCGGTGCGCGGCATGGCCGACAAGTGCCTCGCCGTCGTGGGCGTCGAGTGCACCGCGGCCGGGGTCGGCGCCCTCCTCGGCGCCCGCTCGTCCGGCGGTGTCCTCGACGGCTGGCTGGTCGACGAGACCGACGCGGGCGCGCAGGTGCCGGGCGTCGAGGTCCGGGCGGTCCCGCTCTGGATGACCGACGAGGCCGCCACGTCCGAAATGGTCCGGGCGGCCCTGTCCCTGGCCGGCGTCGCATGACACCCGCCGGCTTCGAGGTGCTGCCCGTCACCGGGATCGGGGACGTGCGGCCCGGCGACGACCTCGCGGGGCTCATCCGGGCGGCGGCGCCGTGGATCGTGTCCGGCGACGTCCTCGTGGTCACCAGCAAGGTGGTCAGCAAGGCCGAGGGGCAGCTGGTCGAGCTCCCGCTCGACGAGCCGGCCCGGGAGGCCGCCCGGGAGGCGGTGCTGCGGGCCGAGACCTCGCGGGTCGTCGCGCGGCGCGGGGCCACGCGGATCGTGCAGACCCACCACGGGTTCGTGATGGCGGCCGCGGGCATCGACGCGTCCAACGTCGATCCGGCGCGGCTGGTGCTGCTGCCGAAGGACCCGGACGCGTCGGCGCGGTGGATGCGCGACGAGTTCCGGGAGCGGTTCGGGCTCGACGTGGCGGTCGTGGTCACCGACACGATGGGCCGGCCGTGGCGGCTGGGGCTGACCGACGTGGCGATCGGCGCGGCGGGGGTCGACGCGGTGACCGACTATCGCGGGCAGCTCGACGCCTACGGCAACGAGCTCGAGCTGACCCAGATGGCGGTGGCCGACGAGCTGGCGGCCGCCGCCGACCTGGTGAAGGGCAAGATCACGCAGGTGCCGGTCGCGGTGATCCGGGGGCTGCCGATCCGCGCCGAGGGGCACGGGGCCGGCGCCGCCGAGCTGATCCGCGGGGCCGACGCCGACCTGTTCTCGCTCGGCACCGCCGAGGCCGTCGCGCGGGGGCTGCGCCAGTCGGCCGAGCTCGGCGACGCGCCGGCGTTCCACCCGGGGCCGGTGCACCTGCCCGAGTTGCCGTTCCCGCGGACACGGAGCGTGACCGTTCCGGACCACACGGCGGCGGCGATCGTCGCCTGGGCGCCGGCCGGCGATCTCGCCGGCGCCGTCCGGGTGGGCATGGAAGTGCAGCGGCTGCGGGCCGTTCTCGCTGCTGAGGGCCTTGCGACCGTCTGGCTCGACGCGCCGGGCGACCCGCGGCTCGCGGGCGACGTCCCCGAAGGCGGCGTGCCACTCGGCGTGCTCGCCATCGGGCGCGGTAGCCTGCCGTCACTATGACCCTGCACGATGACGCACTCGCGGTGCTGACGAGCTGGGCGGCGCCGACGGCCGAGGCCGAGTCGACCCGGCAGCGTTTCCTGGGCTTCGTCCGCTCCGACGCCACCACCGTGTGGCGCGAACACCCCGGCGCCCACGTCACGGCGAGCACGCTGGTCGTCGACGCCGCCGCCGAGCGGGTGCTGCTCTGCCTGCACGGCCGCATCAGGAGCTGGGTGCAGCTCGGCGGCCACTGCGAGCCCGGCGACCGCTCGATGGCCGGCGCGGCGCTCCGCGAGGCGACGGAGGAGTCGGGCATCGCCGGCCTGCGCCTCAGCGAGGCCCCGATCGGCCTGGACGTGCACCACGTGCAGTGCTCGGGCGGCCCGTCGCTGCACTACGACGTCCGGTATGCGGCGATCGCCCCGCCCGGCGCCGTCGAGAAGGTGAGCGCCGAGTCCAGCGCGCTGGGCTGGTTCACCCCGGACGCGCTGCCGGCGCCGCTGGCCGACGCCACCGAGCCGCTGGTCGCCCCCGCCCTCGCCTGGGCCAAGGGCGTCTGACCGGGCCGGGCTGAGCCGGGCCCGGCGCGCGCGTGCCGGGCACCCGCACGCCGGGCCGGCCGGCGGTTACAGCAGTTCGATGGAGCCGCGGGCCTTCAGCTGGTCGACCAGCTTCTTCACGTCCTGGGCCTTGGCGCGCGGGCAGACCAGCAGGGCGTCGGGCGTGTCCACGATGATCAGGTCGTCGACGCCGATGGCGGCGACCAGCCGGCCCGAGTGGGGCACGACCACGACGCGCTCCGAGTCCTGCATCAGGACCGTCGGCTTCCCGGACGGGTTGTCCTTGCCCAGTTCGAAGCCCACGTCGACGACCACGTTGCCGGCGGTGTCGGTCTCCAGCAGCTCGCCCAGGGTGTGGAAGTCGCCCACGTCGTTCCAGCCGAAGTTGCCCGGCACGGTGCCGACCAGGCCGGCGCGGCCGGCGCCCTCCATGACGCCGAAGTCGACCGAGATCTTGGTCAGGCCCGGCCACAGCTCGGCCAGGACCTCCTCGCGCTCGTGGGTGTCCCAGGCCTCGGCGATGCGGGCCAGGCCGTCGTGCAGGGAAGGCTGCTGGCGGGCCAGCTCGTCGAGGAAGACGTCGACGCGCCAGACGAACATGCCGGCGTTCCAGAGATACTCGCCGGAGTCGACGTAGCGCCTGGCGACGTCGAGGGCCGGCTTCTCGGCGAACTCGGCGACCTTGCACACGTCGCCGGTGCCGGTGCGCTCGCCGACGTGGAGGTAGCCGTAGCCGGTCTCCGGGTGGGTCGGCGTGATGCCGATGGTCATCAGCAGCCCGTCCTCGGCGCCCTGGATGGCCCGCCGCAGCGTCTCGGTGAACGCCGGCACGTCGCGGACGAGCTGGTCGGCCGCGAACGCGCCCATGACGGCGCGCGGGTCACGGCGGGAGATGACCGCCGCGGCCAGCCCGATCGCCGCGCACGAGTCGCGGGGGGTGGGCTCGACGAGGATGTTGCGCTCGGGGAGGCCGGGCAGCTGGCGGGCCACCGCCGCCGCATGCGCCACTCCCGTCACCACGTATGTGCTGGCCGGCGTCGCCAGGCCCTCCAGTCGCCCGTACGTCGCCTGGATCAGCGACAGCGGGGTGCCCGTGAGGGCGTGGAGGAACTTGGGATGACCGGCTCGCGACAGCGGCCAGAGCCGCGTGCCACTGCCGCCTGCAGGAATCACCGCGTAGAACACTGGCCCATCATGCCCAGCGGAGGGCACCTTCCAACAACTCGGTGGTGTCGTGTCCATTACGAAAATCGCCCGGCGCCGTTTCAGAGGGTGACGCCGGGTGTGCTCCGCGACGTCAGAAACGCGGGCCCGCGGCTCTCGACCAGGCGGCGAGGTGGACCTCGGCGCTCGACTCCCAGGTGAACTCCTTGGCCCGCGCGGCGCCCGCCTTGGCGAGGGCTGTGCGGCGCTCGGTGTCGTCGAGCAGGGCCGCCAGGTCGCGGGCGATCTCGTCGGGGCTCGGGCCGGTGTAGGCGACCGCGTCGCCGCCGACCTCCGGCAGGGAGAGCCGCGGGGTGGTGAGCACCGGCGCGCCGCAGGCCATGGCCTCCAGGATCGGCAGGCCGAAGCCCTCGCCGAAGGACGGATACGCGGCCACGGTGGCCCCGCCCAGGAAGCCCGGGAGGTCGGCGTACCGGAGATACCCCGGCCGCAGCAGCCGCAGGTGGGACGGGACCTCGCTGATCGCGCCGTCGATCTCGTCGTCGTGGCCCTGGCCGCCGGCGACCACGAGCGCCGGCGGGTCGGTGCGGTCGCGGACGGCGGAGATCCAGCCGCGGATCAGGCTGGGGACGTTCTTGCGGGGCTCCTTGGCGCCGAGGAACGCGACATAGGAGGTCGAGCCCAGGCCGAGCCGGGCCCGGACGCGGGCCTTCTCGTCCTCGCTCGGCGCGTGGAAGGCCTCGGAGTCGACGCCGTGGTAGGCGACGTCGATGCGGGTCGGGTCGGCGTCGAGCAGGCGGATGAGCTCGTCGCGGGTCGCCTTGCTGGGCACGATCACCCGGCTGGCGCGGCGCAGCGACGTCTTGATGGCCGAGCGGAAGAACGTGCGCCGGGACTTGTCGTAGTGCTCCGGCTCGGTGAAGAACGTCGCGTCGTGGACCGTCACGGTGACCGGGCAGCCGGCGCGCAGCGGGCACGTGTAGAACGGCGAGTGCAGCACCTGAGCCCCGACCTGCTGGGCGAGCATCGGCAGGCCGGTCTGCTCCCAGGCGAGGCGGGCCGGGCGGTGCGCCGCGGCGGCCGGCGCGGACACGATCCGCGCGTTGGGCAGCAGCCGCCCGTAGCGCTCCTGGTCGGTCCGCTGGCACACGACGGTCAGGTCGGAGTCCAGCTTGCCCAGGGCGCCGAGCAGCCCGTCGACGTAGCGACCCACCCCGCCTCGGTCGGCTGGGACACTCGTGGCGTCGACGAGCACGCGTGGCGGACGGCCGGGGGTCACTTGGCGACTCCTTCTGGGCTCGACGACTCGAGGTGACGTTCCGGCCCAAAGCCTACGCCCGATCCCCCGGTGATCGATGTCCACGACGCGACTGCGAGCCGAGTTCCACCCAGGATTCAGCCGAGCGGCATCGGGACGTCGCCGGGCGATCCCGCGTCGTAGCTGCCCACGCCGCGGATCTCGAACCGTCCGTCGTGGAGGACCGCCGGATCGGTTCGGGTCCGGTGGGTTCGGCGGTACCCCTCGGCGAGCGGGACGTCACTCAGTGTCCCGCCCCGCGCGATCAGCTTGTGGCGCCGGTATCGTCGCGTTGCCCGCAATTGCCTGCCGAGATGCCATGGAAGGGATGTTCCGAACATATGGGGAATACAGTTCCTTCACTCTTTGCGGCGGCTGCCGGCCGCGACCCGTCACTGCCGCTCGTGACCTTCTACGACGACGAGAGCGGCGAACGGGCCGAGCTGTCCGGCGCGACGCTGGCCAACTGGGTGGCGAAGACGGCCAACCTGCTCGTGGACGGCTGCGGCCTCGGCCCCGGCGACCAGGCCACGGTCTGGCTGCCGCCGCACTGGCAGAGCGCGGCGGTGCTGCTGGGCGCCTGGTCGGCCGGGCTCACCGTGGCCTACGGCGAGCCGACCGCGGCCGGCGCCGACGTCGAGTTCGCGTCGCTCGCGGTCGTGGAGACCGGCCCGCCCGCCGGGCCGCCGGACCGGTTCGTGCTCGGGCTGGCGCCGATGGGCATGCCGCTGCGCGAGGTGCCGCCCGGCTGGGCCGACTTCGTGGCCGACATGCGCCGGCACGGCGACCACTTCCCGGGCGCGCCGGTCGGCGGCGACACGGTCGCGCTGCTCGACCCCGACGGCACGGCCGTGACGCACGCCGCGCTGGTCGAGCGGGCCGCGGCCCGGGCCGCCGAGCTCGGCATCGCCGGCGGCCGGGTGCTGCTGGACGCGGACGTGTACCCCTGGCCGGTCGACTGGCTGCTCGCCCCCCTCGCGGCCGGCGCCAGCCTGGTCCTGAGCACCCACACCGACCTGGCGAAGCTCCCGGCCCGCGCCGAGTCGGAACAGGCCGTCCAGATCGTCGGCCCCACCCTCTGACCGCCCTCCCCGCCGCCGTCCCGCGCCCCACCAGCGACGCCCCCATCCGTCGCGATCTTGGAGGGCGCCGGGCGTGGGGGCTCGGGGCCGTGGGCTCGGGGCGTCGCGGTGTAGCGGCGTGGTGTGTCAGCGGGCTGCGCGGACGGCCTCGAAGTACCGCAGCGACTCCGGGTTGGCCAGGGCGCCCTTGGCGGCGGCCTGGTCGACCGGGGTGCCGGTCAGGATGCGCTTGACCGGCACCTCGAGCTTCTTGCCGGACAGCGTGCGGGGCACCGCCTCGACCTGGAAGACCTGGTCGGGCACGTGCCGCGGGGACAGCGCGGTGCGCAGCTCGCGGGCGATCGTGGCGCGCAGGGCGTCGTCGAGCGTCACGCCCGGCCGGAGCACGACGAACAGCAGCAGCTCGCCCGCGCCGCCCTCCGGGTCCTCCAGGTGCACGACCACCGAGTCGGTGACGTCGTCGAGGCCCTCGACCACGGAGTAGAACTCGCTGGTGCCGAGCCGCACGCCGCCCCGGTTGAGGGTGGCGTCGGAGCGGCCGGTGATCACGCAGGCGCCGGCCTCGTCGACGGTGATCCAGTCGCCGTGCCGCCAGATGCCGGGGTACGTCGAGAAGTAGGCCTCGGCGTAGCGGGAGCCGTCGGCGTCGCCCCAGAACCCGACCGGCATGCTCGGCATCGGCGCGGTGATGACCAGCTCGCCCAGCTCGCCCACGACCGGCGTGCCGTCGGCGGCGAACGCCTCCACGCGCGCGCCGAGCGCGCGGCAGGCGATCTCGCCGGCCCGGACCGGCAGCAGCGGGACGCCACCCACGAATGCGGTGCAGACGTCGGTACCGCCGGAGGCCGACGCCAGCAGGACGTGCTCCGACACCGCCTCGTACACCCACTCGAAGCCCTCCGGCGGCAGCGGCGCGCCGGTCGAGGCGACGCCGCGCAGCGCGGACAGGTCGGCGAGCTCCTTCGGGACCACACCCGCCTTCCGGCAGGACAGCAGGAACGGTGCGGACGTCCCGAAGTACGACATCCTCGTCTCCTCGGCGACCCGCCAGAGCCAGCCGAGGTCCGGGTGCGCCGGGTTGCCGTCGACCAGTACGATCGCGGCGCCCACGGCCGGGCCGGAGACGAGGTAGTTCCACATCATCCAGCCGGTCGTGGTGAACCAGAAGAACCGGTCGCCGGGGCCGAGGTCGTGGTGCAGGGCGAGCATCTTGAGGTGCTCCAGCAGGATGCCGCCGTGGCCGTGGACGATCGGCTTCGGCAGTCCCGTGGTACCGGAGGAGTAGAGCACGTAGAGCGGGTGCCCGAACGGCACCGGCTCGAACGCCAGCGGCTCGTCCGTCGCGGCGGTGAGCTCGGCCCAGCCGGTGGCCCCGTCGTGCAGGTACGGGATGGTGACCAGGGTCTCGACCGACGGCAGCGCCTCCACGATCGCGGCGACCTCGGCCCGGCGGTCGACCGGCTTGTCGCCGTAGCGGTACCCGTCGACGGCGACCAGCACCTTCGGCTCGATCTGCTGCCAGCGGTCGACCACCGAGCGGGTGCCGAACTCCGGCGCGCAGCTGGAGAAGATCGCGCCGAGGCTCGCCGTCGCCAGCATGAGCACGAAGGTCTCGGGGATGTTCGGCGCGTACGCGGCCACCCGGTCGCCCGGCCCGACCCCCAGCCGGCGCAGCCCGGCCCGGGCCCGGCGGACCTGCTCGCGCAGCTCGGCCGCGGTCAGCGTGACCGGACCCCGGGTCTGCGAGCGGGCGAGCACGACCGGCTCGTCGTCGGCGATGCCGGGCATGCGCAGGACGTTCTCGGCGTAGTTGAGCCGCGCGCCGGGGAACCACTCGGCGCCGGGCATCCGCGGGTCGGCGAGGGCGGTGGTGGGCGGCTCGTGCGCGACGACCCCGAAGTGGTCCCAGACCGCCTGCCAGAACTCGGCCGGGAAGTCGACCGACCAGCGCCACAGCGCCTGGTAGTCCCCGCCGAGATCCAGGTCACGCTCCGCCCTGAGCCAGCCCAGGAACGCCCCGATGCGGGAGCGCTCGAGCACGTCTGCGGGGGGTCGCCACAGCTCCTTCGCCATGAAGTCATCTTCCTGCACGCCCGAACGATCGCTCAGTGTGGGTTACCCCTACCCCGTGCCCTGTTCCGATGTGGGTCAGGCGGATGATCGGCGCGGCCGTCGCGTGGTTGCCGCGACGGTCGCGCCGATCGGCGGTACCGCTACTTGGCCGGCTTGTCGGTGCTCGCGGTCTTCTTCTCGACCGGGCGCCGTTCGCCCGGCTGCGGCCGGGGCTGAACCCCGAAGTCCACGAACTCGAACGCGTCCGCCCGCACCACGTGGTCGGCGCCGGTCGTCGCGCTGCCCGCGTAGCGGCCGTCGGCCGAGTCGAACAGCAGACATTCGGTGCCGCGGCAGATCACGTCGTACCCGTGACCGGCGATCGTCGCCGTGGTGCCCACGACGCCCCCGATCCTGCCGGTCGCGCCGTAGATCGTGGCCCGCTGCTGCGGTGTCCAGAACGGCTCGGCGTAGTGGTACAGCTCGTACAGGTCCTTCCAGAGCACCTGGTCGGCCCGGTTCGGGTAGTTCACCTCGTACCACGCCTTCCACACGGCGTACAGCACCTCGGGGTCGGCCGGCAGGCCGGCGAGGTACTGCGGTGTCGGGTGCACCAGGTCGCCGGGCTCCGCGGCGACCTGGTCGATCTCGGCCTGTGACAGCGCGTCGTCGATGTTCGTCGCCGCGCCGTCGGTGCGCCGGATCCGCAGCGGGGCGATCGTCTGCGGGTCGATCCAGGCCTCGTGGATGTACCGGTCGCCGTCCTCCTGGAGGTTGTACGTCTTGACGTAGAGCACCTTGCCGTCACCCAGCGGCCGCGGCCACGGCTGGGCGTCCGCCGCCGCGGCGGCCAGCCGGTCGAGCGCGGCGACCGCCTTCGCGTGCGTCGCGTCGCCGGCCCCGCTGACCGCCGGGTCTACCGGCGCCTTCGTGCCCTGCGTGACCGGGAGCGGCTTCTCCGACGCGCCCGCCGCCGGTGCCGTGCTCGCCGGCGGGGCGCCCACCGGGTTCGCCGCGCCCCAGGTGCACCTGCAACGGCAGCGTG